>JAJTXZ010000047.1 GCA_021463195.1 Anaerolineae bacterium | reverse complement strand
GGGGGGGGGGAACGATGACGGGAGTATTGGAAAAGATTCCAGGAATCGGACGCGCAGCTTGCGGCGACGTTTCAGGAGACAGCGCGTCGAGCGGATAATTCCAAATCAAATCCGCGAGCAGCGCGATTTTATCGTCACGCACTTGGATTTTACCGCGCGTCAAAACAAGCGCGCCCTCGTGAATTACATCACGGCAATCGTTAAAGACGCGTGGAAACGCGACGACTTCGATTGTGCCTTGCGGATCCTCGAGTTGGAGGAACGCCATCGCGTCGCCTTTTTTCGTCGTAATCTGGCGCACGCTCTTGATAATGCCGCCGAGAGTGACTTGCTGCCCATCGCTCTCGGCGGATATTTCGCCAACATACGCGCCGACATGTTTCTTGCCCGTTTCGGCTAGTTTTAACAAGGGATGCGGCGTAAAATAGATGCCCATCAATTCTTTTTCCCATTCAAGCTGCGTCTTGTGGTCCACCTCATCCGCCAACGGCAAAACGCCGAACGAGTCCACCGCAATCGCGCCGCCAAAGAGCGACATTTGGCCCGCCGCGCTCGCGTTGTGATGCGCGGCGCTGACCGATAACATGCGATCTATCGCTTCGAGCAGCTGCGCGCGATGTCCAAACGCGTCGAACGCGCCCGCTTTAATCAACGATTCCAACACGCGGCGGTTGACCTGTTTCAAATCAACGCGCGCGCAAAAATCGTCGAGCGATTCAAAAGGTTCCGCGCCGCGTCCGGCGAGAATCGCTTGCAGCGGACCTTCGCCCACATTTTTCACGCCGAGCAGACCAAAACGAATCGCCGAGCCGTTTGCCGCGTCATCGTCAATCGCGAATTTCATTTCGCTGTGCCGAACATCCGGCGGCAAAATTTGAATGCCCAAGTGACGCGCGTCGGCGACAAACATCGCGATTTTTTCCGTATTGCCAATGTCGGTGGACAAGAGCGCGGTCATGTATTCGATGGTGTAATGCGCTTTTAAATACGCGGTTTGTCCGGTGAGAACGGCGTAAACCGCGGCATGGCTTTTGTTGAACCCGTACCGCGCGAAAAATTCAATGTCGTCAAAGATTTGCGACGCGGTTTCTTTGGGCAGCACGCCAACCCGGTCCGCGCCCGAAATAAATTTTTCGCGCTGTTTGAGAATCGCCTCTTTATTTTTCTTGCCCACCGCTTTGCGGAGCGTATCGGTTTCGCCGCCCGTAAAGCCGCACAAGTCGCGCGCAATCCGCATGATTTGCTCTTGATAAATCATAATCCCGAACGTCTCACCCAAAATCGGTTCGAGCGCGGGATGGCGATATTCGATTTTTTGCTGCCCGTGCAAACGCGCAATGTAATCGGGAATGTAATCCATCGGCCCCGGCCGATAGAGCGCAATCGTCGCGACGACGTGGTCGAATTTCGTGGGACGCATTTGCGTCACCACGCGCTTCATGCCGCCGCCTTCGAGTTGGAACAAGCCAATCACATCGCCGCGCGCCATCAATTCAAACGCTTTGGAATCTTCGACGGGAATCGTGTTTAAATCATAACTGACGCCGTGCCGCGCGTTGATGAGTTCACATGCGACGCGCACAATCGTCAAATGCGCGAGACCGAGAAAATCAATTTTCAATAATCCGATGTGTTCGAGGTCGCCCATCGGATATTGCGTCACAGGCGTGCCGGATTCGTCGCCGCGCGTGGGACGATGCAGCGGCGTGTATTCGATGACGGGTTTGTCGGTGACGACGACGCCCGCCGCGTGCGTGGACGCGTTGCGCGTGACGCCTTCCAACAATTTCGCGTTGTCAATCAATTTCTTGATGTACTCGGAACTCTCGTACAATTCGCGGAACTCGCGCACCTCTTCGAGCGCGCCGTCAATCGTTTTGCCGGGTCCCGGCGGAATCAATTTCGCCACGCGGTCCGTTTCGCTCAAGGGATAATCCATCGCGCGTCCGACATCGCGAATCGCCGCTTTCGCCAGCATTTTGCCAAAGGTGATAATCTGCGCAACGTTGGCTTTGTCGTACTTGTTGACGGTGTAATTAATCATTTCCTGACGCGCATCGTCGGGAAAATCCAAATCAATGTCGGGCATCGAGATGCGGTCGGGATTGAGAAAACGTTCAAAGATGAGATTGTGTTCGAGCGGGTCAAGGTGCGTGATGCCGAGACAATACGCCACCATCGAGCCTGCCGCCGAACCGCGCGCATTCGCCCAGATACCGCGCGCGCGCGCATGACGCGTCAAATCCCACACGATAAGAAAATAGGTGTCAAAACCCATCTTGTGGATGACGCCCAGTTCATAATTCAAACGTTCGCGATGCGCCGCGGTCGCGTGGGGATAGCGCTGCCCAAAACCTTGCTCGCACAGCGCGCGTAAATAACCATCGGCGGTGTGTCCTGCGGGAACAGGAAACTTGGGGAGATGATATCCTTTGAACGAAAGATCAACGTCGCAGCGTTCCGCGATTTCAAGCGTGTTGGTGAGCGCCTCGGGCAGGTCGCGCCAAACCTCGAACATTTCCGCCTGCGACTTGAACCAATAATCGCGCCCGTCCATTTTCATGCGGTCGCTCTGATTCACCGTCGCGCCCGTTTGCACGCACAACAAGACATCCTGCGCGAGCCAATCCTCTTTGCCGATGTAATGGACATCGTTCGTCGCGACGAGTTTGAGATTGAATTCGCGCGCGAGCGCAATCAAATCACGATTGACGCGCGTGAGGTCGGCGATGCCATGTTCTTGAAGTTCGACGTAAAAACGCTCTTTGAAAATTTGGCGATACCAATCCATCAAATCGCGCGCTTGTTGGGTTTTGCCCTGCGCGAGTAGTTGGGGAATTTCGGCGGCGAGGCAGCCCGTCGTCGCAATCAAACCTTCGGCGACGCCTTCGAGATATTTTTTATCCACGCGCGGTTTTTGATAAAATCCTTCCAACTGCGCGGTGGACGCGATTTTCAAAAGATTTTTGTAACCCGTTTCGTTTTCGGCGAGCAGCAACAGATGATAGGGCGAACGGTCGAGTTTGCCGTCGCGATCCGCCATCGTGCGCGGCGCGAGATAACTTTCGACGCCGATGATGGGTTTGACGCCTTCGGCTTTGCACGCGTCATGAAATTCAATCGCCGCGAACATGGTGCCGTGGTCGGTGATGGCAACTGCGGGCATGTTCAATTCTTTTGCCCGCGCGGCGAGACCTTTGGCGCGCGATAAACCGTCGAGCAGCGAATATTCGGAATGAACGTGAAGATGAACGAATTCGGACATGCTAAGCAAGGACGAAAATAGAACTTGATTGGGGCTTTGGAAGTTTGAATCGCGCCGCGCGCCGTCAAACGCGAAAAACATCCCCCACCAATAATGACGCATGGCAGGGGAATAAATGAAAAATTTCTGTAGGCGCTGCGCAAGGAACAGCTGTGCGAACGGCTCGTTGACGATTATATCATGGTATGCGCGCGCGAGCTCCTTAAAGTTTTTATCAGTCGTTGCGCGCGGTTATCCAAACCTGTGGATAAACATTTTTGCGCCGCGTTTTATAGCGCGCGTGTCACGCCGCGCGCGCCAAAAGTTGTGGATAACGTTTGAATGCGTGTGGAGACGTGTGGAAAAGCGCGGCTGCGCCAGACACGCTAACGGTTCAGAAAAGATTTTGGACTGCCAGACTCGGCGGATTTTCGGAAATCCAAAGAGTCTCGGCATGGTTTTCCAAAATCAAACCTGAAGGTCTATAGCTTGCCTAGCGCAAGTTTTTTCGTACAATCTCGAATCAATCTATCAGAGGAGTACATAAATGGACCTGCTGAATCCATCATCGCTCGTTGCGCTCGTCACGCTCATCGCCTTGGAACTTGTATTGGGCGTGGACAATGTAATTTTTATTTCTATTCTCGCGAGCAAACTGCCCGTC
This sequence comes from Anaerolineae bacterium, assembly GCA_021463195.1. Classification (GTDB taxonomy): domain Bacteria; phylum Chloroflexota; class Anaerolineae; order UBA4142; family SHND01; genus SHND01. Next base: position 34,896 of record JAJTXZ010000047.1, on the reverse strand, counting down.
GCGCAGCAAGCGCGCGCCCGCACGATTGGCATCGCGCTGGCAGTCATTACGCGCATTTTACTGTTGCTGTCGCTGTCATTCATCGCCAATCTCACCGAGCCGCTAGTGGCGTTTGGTGATTTCGAGTTTTCGGGCCGCGATCTTATCCTGCTGCTCGGCGGTTTATTTTTGATTTTCAAGAGCGTGCAGGAAATTCATCAAAAGCTCGAAGGCGAAGAAGGGCATCGGAGCAAACGCGTAGCCGCGACGTTCAAGTCGGTCATCATTCAAATCATCTTGCTCGATATTGTCTTTTCGCTCGATTCGGTCATCACGGCGGTGGGCATGTCAAATGAAATTCCCATCATGGTGATTGCGGTCATCACGTCGGCGGTGGTCATGATTTTCGCGGCGGGCGTCATCAGCCAATTTGTCGAAACGCATCCCACCGTCAAAATGTTGGCGTTAAGTTTTCTTTTGCTCATCGGCTTTACGCTCGCGATCGACGCGTTCGGGGTGCATGTGCCAAAAGGATACATTTATTTCGCGATGGGTTTCTCCGTGTTGGTCGAACTGTTGAATATGCGGATACGCGCGCATGAAGCCAAACCGGTAAAATTACGCAAAGCCGTCGCGCTCGAACCGCCGACCAAACGACGCGAGGCGGCATAAGATGCAGCTGCAATCTCTATGGACGGCGGTTTCGCCCGAACTCGAATCATTCGCTAACCGTCCGTTGCCCGAACACGCGGATGTGGTCGTCATTGGCGGCGGCTATACCGGTTTGTCCGCGGCGCTGCAACTGGCAAAATTAGGCGCGCGCGTTACGGTCTTGGAACGCGAGACGCTCGGCTGGGGCGCGAGTTCGCGCAATGGCGGCATGGTGTTGACCGGGCACAAACACGGCGTCGGCGAAATGCTCAAGGAATTTGGCGCGGCGAAAACGCATGAATTGTGGGACGCGTCGCTCGCCGCGCTCGATTGCGTGGCGGATATTATTCAACAAGAAAAGATTGATTGCGATTTTGCGCGGCGCGGGCATTTAGAATTGGCGTGGAAAGAAAAACACCTGGCGTATTTGCAAGCGGCGCACGCGCTGCTTGCGCGCGAATTCGATTATCCGACGCGCCTCGTGCCAAAAGCGGAATTGCGCAACGAGATTGATACGACGCGATATTATGGCGGCATGGTGGACGAACGCAGCGCGGGTTTGAATCCCGCGAAATACGCGCGCGGCTTGGCGCGGGCGGCGCAGCGCGCGGGCGCGGATTTACACGACGGCGTCGCGGCAGAGACGATTGAAAAAAACGCGCGCGGGTTCAATGTGAGAACAGCGCGCGGCGCGATTCAAACCCAAGATGTCTTTGCCGCGACGAACGGATACACCGGCGCCGCGACGCCGCAGCTGCAAAAGCGCGTCATTCCCATCGGCAGTTACATCATCGCGACCGAGCCGCTCGACCCGTCATTGGCGCGGCAGTTAATTCCGCACAATCGGATGATTTTCGACACAAAAAATTTCCTGTACTATTTTCGCCGTTCGCCCGATGACCGCATTGTGTTTGGCGGACGCGCGGCGTTCTTTCCGGAAACGCGCGACACGGTACGCGAGAGCGCGACGATTTTACGCCAAGGCATGTTGGAAATTTTTCCGCAAATCGAAGACGTTCCCACCGCGTACGCATGGGGCGGCACGCTCGGTTTTACGTTCGATCTTTTTCCGCACGCGGGCAAAATGGACGACATGTATTACGCGATGGGATACGCGGGGCACGGCGTCGCGTTGGCGACTTATCTCGGACAACAATTCGCGAATCGCATCGCGGGCAAAGAATGGCGCAATCCCCTTGAGGGACTAGACTTTCCAACGATGCCATTATATTCTGGCAATCCGTGGTTCCTGCCCTTTGCCGCGCTATATTATCAGTTTTTGGATTGGGTGAGTTAGTGAATGGCAGCTGGCGCATGGCGAATGACAAAAACGTATTTTCCATCTGCCCGCTGCCATCCGCGCTTGCGCGAGGTCTATATGTCCGCTTTGATTGAATTCCGCAAAATGAAAGACGATTTTTTCAAGAGGCATGTTCAATCGCCGCTTTCGGACGCGCAGAAAAAAATTTTTACGGGTTTGAATTATTATCCCGAAAATGACGCGCTGCGTTTTACGCTCGCGTTGGAACGGCATCCAGAACCCGCGCACGTTGAAATGCAAACGAGCAAAGGCGATGTGCGCGCTTATTTAAAGGTGGGCGAAATTCATTTCCCCGTGAACGCTCAGACGGCGACGCTGCAAGTATACGAGTCGGAAGACAACCCCGGTGAATATTTTATCCCATTTGTAGACGCGACCGCGCCGCAAGAAACGTATGGCGCGGGACGTTATCTCGAACCCGAACGCGTTGGCGCGGATACGTTGCAGGTGGATTTCAACAGCGCGTACAATCCGTGGTGCGTCTATGGCGATCAATGGAGCTGCCCCGTTCCACCGGCAGAAAATCGTCTGACGGCGCGTATCGAAGCGGGTGAAAAGAATTTTGAATTAAAGGCGCCGTCCTAAACTAGCGCGAATTCCTGTTTGGTCCAAGATAACCCCGTTGGGTTTCCGAAAACCCAACGGGTCTATCCCCCAAGTCAAAGCGGAAACAGATTTAAATGCAGCGAACTATACGCGCCGACCAAGGTGACACACTTGCGATTGATGCGATGTTCGCGCATCGCAACTGAATCCTCGACATAGTTTTCCTCTCGGTTTTTGGTGATTGCCCTGATTTTCAGACTCCAAGGGTTTTCGAAAACCCTTGGAGTCTGAAAATCCGCTACGTTTTCGTGATGTGGTTAATCACCAGTCGGTTTGCCTTGTTCTGGTTTATAATGCGCCCATGCTCAATAAACCCAAGCCGCGTCCCGGCGACCCGTCTTCCGACATTGCGCACTTTCGTCATACAGCGCTCGATATGTTTTTTGCGCCGCGCGCCGTCGCCGTTATCGGCGCGTCCGAAAAACCGCGCAGTATCGGACGCACCATCTTGCGTAACCTTCTGGATACGCCGTTCGGCGGCACAGTTTATCCGATTCATCCCTCACAAACCCAAGTATTAGGCATCAAAGCGTACGCGCATGTCAGCGCCGTGCCTGAAGCGCTTGACCTCGCGATCATCGCGACGCCGGCGCATACTGTGCCAGAAATTATTCGCGAGTGCGCGGACGCGGGCGTAGGCGGCGCAGTGATTATCTCGGCGGGCTTTCGCGAAAGCGGCGCGGACGGCGCAGAACTTGAAGCGCAAATTTTGGCGAACGCGCGGCGCGCCGCGGGCGCGCCGCCGTTACGCCTCCTTGGACCAAATTGTTTGGGCATCATGCGTCCGAGCAGAGGATTGAACGCGACGTTCGCAGGTTCGCTATCGCGTTCAGGCGGCATTGGTTTTGTGAGTCAAAGCGGCGCGTTAGGCACCGCAGTGTTAGATTGGAGCATCCGCGAAAATTTCGGATTCAGCGCGTTCGTCTCCATCGGCACAATGCTGGATGTGGGCTGGGGCGAATTGATTGATTATCTTGGCGCGGATGAGCACACTCGCAGCATCGTGTTGTACATGGAAACAGTGGGCGACGCGCGCGCCTTTCTTTCGGCGGCGCGTCAAGTCGCGTTGGACAAACCCATCATCGTTTTAAAGGCAGGACGCACAGAACAAGGGGCGCACGCGGCGGAACGACACACCGGCGCGGAATCGGAAAACGACGCGGCGCTGGACGCCGCATTTCGGCGCGTCGGCGCGTTGCGAGTGGACACCTTGGCAGACATGTTTCATCTCGCTGAAATGCTGGCAAAACAGCCGCGCCCGCGCGGGCCGCGTCTGGCGATTTTGACCAACGCGGGCGGTCCAGGCGTGCTGGCAACCGACGCGCTCATTCGTTATGGCGGCAAACTGGCGGAATTTAGCGGCGAAACGCTCGCGCAGCTGGACAGTCTTTTGCCCTTGCATTGGAGTCACGCCAATCCGATAGATTTGCTCGGCGATGCCGAACCGGCGCTCTTTGGCAAAGCGATGGATGTGATATCCCGCGATCCGCAGACAGATGGCGTGATGGTGATATTGACGCCGCAAGCTATGACCGATCCCACCGCGTCCGCCGAAGCGGTCAAACCATTCGCGCAGTTGCGGAGCAAACCGCTGCTCGCCGCATGGATGGGCGGCGCCGAAGTGGAAGTGGGCGCGAATATTTTACGCAACGCGGGCGTGCCGGTGTTTTCTTATCCCGATCACGCAGTACGCATGTTCAATTATCTATGGCGTTATAGCGAAAATTTACGCGCGCTGTATGAAACGCCCGCGCCTTTATCAGACCAAGAAGATGACCGCGCGCGCGTTCGCGTTCAAACGCTGCTCGAACAGGCCTGTCAGGCGCGCCGCATTCTATTAACCGAAAAAGAATCGCAGGAAATTCTCGAAGCGTACGGCATTCCGTTCGTCGAAACGCATTGGGTGACAACCGCCGCGCAAGCGGTCAAGGCGGCAGACACGTTGGGTTATCCGGTGGTCATGAAACTCAACACGGACCGCATTGTCAGCAAGAGCGCCTTTGGCGGCGTGATTTTAAATATCACCAGCGCGAATAATGTCCGCGCGACTTTTCGCGCGGTGAAAAATACGGTCGCCAATCTATTGGGCAAAGAAAAATTTCACGGCGTTCTCTTGCAACCCATGTTGAATGTATCAGATGGTTATGCGCTGCATCTCGGCAGTATGTTCGACCCGCAATTTGGTCCAGTGCTGCGTTTTGGCGCGGAAAAACGTCCGCCGCCCGCCGAGGCCGAATCGGCGCAGCGTTTCGCGGATATGTCGCTCTTGCTCGACGCGCGCTTTCGCGATGACGCGCTCGGTTTGCCGCCGCTCAACACGACCTTGGCGCGCCGCATGATGGAAAACACGCGCGTATACACTATTTTGCGCGAAGCGAATGTGGACACGCAACTGTTGGAACAAACGCTCGCGCGTTTCAGTCAACTCGTCGCGGAACAACCGCGCATCAAGGCGATTGAAATTCATCCGTTGATGGCGCTGCCGCCCTTCGCCGATGAAAACAAGGGCGCGCTGCGAGTATTGGCATTGGACGCGCGCATTGCGCTGCACGACCCGACATTGGCGGAACATCAACTGCCGCGTCCCGTGATTCGACCCTATCCCGCGCAATACGTCGAACCGTTCAATCTGCGCGACGGCACGCCCGTAATGATTCGCCCGATCCGCCCCGAAGATGAACCGCTGCTGATTCACTTTCACGAAAAATTGTCCGAGCAAAGCGTATACCTGCGCTATTTCCACGCGCTGAATTTATCGCAGCGCATCGCGCATGATCGCTTGGCGCGCATCGCCACAAATGATTACGACCGCGAGCTTGCGCTGGTAGTGGAACGCGACACTCGCGCCGCCTCCTCTGTCAACGACGCGATGGAACAAGCTGCGCCCGTTCAAACAGTAACGCGTGAATTGCTCGCGGTCGCGCGCCTCAGTCGGATTCAAAATTCGCGCGACGCGGAATTCGCCGTGCTAATCCGCGACGATATGCAAAAGCAAGGTCTCGGCACAACCCTCTTGACCAAGCTCGTCGAAATCGGACGCGTCGAAGGCATCGCGCGCATCGTCGGCGAAATCTTGCCCGAGAATACCGGCATGAAACGCGTGACCGAAAAATTGGGCTTTGTATTAAAGTACGACATTGAAGAAGGCCTGACGCGCGCCACGCTCACGCTCTGAGAAAAGATCAATGCTCGCAGCAAACCGTTTCGTGTTTTTGTTGGCGCGCATTGGATTCGCAACAGCCCCCCAAAGTGAAATGCGACAAATGACTATGCGTATTGACAATAGAACATACGTTCTGTATAATCAATTCAGATGTTTCAGTTGCAACAGCGTCTCCATCTGCAAGCCGACCGCATCGAAGCCGTGCTTGCAACGCATAAAGCGCCCGCCCGCGTGACCGGCGGACGCGTTACCCCGCGCACAATTCAATTTCACCTCACGCCCGCGCCGACAACCAAAATTAGCCAAGTCGAACATCTCACCGCAGAGCTCGCGCTCGCGTTGGGTGTGTCCGTCGCGCGCCTCGTGCGCGAACAGGGCGCGCTGCATATCGAAATTCCGCGCCGCGACGCGCGTCTACTTTCGTTTCAAGAATTGCTCGCGCAACTGCGCGACAACGCGCGCGTCCACGCGGCGCTGCGCGTGGCTGGCACCGCGCTGTTGGGCATGACGCCGGAAGGATTATCTTTATTGGCGCGCGTGGGGAGCGTCGAAATTCCTCATTTGCTGATTGTCGGCACAACCGGTTCAGGCAAGACGCAAGCCGCGCGCACTCTATTGGCATCGTTCACAAGTTTTCAACGCGCGCGCGAAATTCAAATTTTGTTAATTGACCCCAAGGGCAGCGACTATGCCGAGTTCGCCGCCGCGCCGCATTTGATATGCCCCATTGTGCCGGACATTGAAACCGCGCGCGAACGGTTGGAATGGTTGACCGAAGAAATGACGCGCCGTCAAGAGCGGCGCATCCAACATCCGCGCATTATTGTTTTACTGGACGAGCTCGCGGATTTATTGCTGCAAGGCGGCAGCGCGCTGGAAACCTTGTTAACGCGGTTAACGCAGCGCGGACGCAGCGCGGGCATCGCAATCATTGGCTGCACGCAAAAGCCGACCGCGCGCGCGCTGGGCAATTTGGTCATAGCCAATTTTCCCGCGCGCCTGGTGGGCAAAGTCACCTCAGCGCACGAAGCGTTAATCGCGTCGGGTATGGCAAAAAGCGGCGCGGAAAAATTGGCGGGACGCGGCGATTTTTTATTGATTGCGAACGGCGACAAAACGCGTGTGCAAATCGCGCATTGGGTCGCAGGCGCTGACGCGGCGCGTCAGAAAGGAACAGGGTGACGAGATGTTGGGACGCATTGGAATCCTTGCGACAGCTATCGTCGGCGCGGGCATCTTGGCATATCAAATCGGCGCGCGTTTATCGGATGAAGCGCTTATGACGATTGCCGGCGTGGCGTGCGGCATCATCGCCAGCATTCCGGTTTCGATTGGCCTTGCGCTGGCGTTGACGCGCGAACGCGCGCGCTATCCAACAGCTGAATATATTGAACCCGAGTTCGAGCTGGAACCCGCGACGCCTTACGCGGTGCATCGCGCGCCGTCGCCGTCGCCGCAATTCACGCCGCCGCAAATTATTGTCGTCGCGCCGCCGCAAGGAGCGCAAACGCTTGCGCCGTATAATAATTATTTTCCGCCGACGGCGCCGCCCGCGCTGCCCGCGCCGATGCGCGAACGAACCTTTAAAATTGTGGGCGAAGAAGATGGGGATTAAAGAGTAGCGTTGATTCGATATCGAGTCAACGCTTTTTTTATTTACACTTGGCGTTACGCGGCTTGGCACAACAAATTTGGAATGTGTTGTACCAAGCCGCGACATCATTTATAATGGCGCGCATGAAAACGCGGCAGCTCTATTTTATTTTGCTTGTAGGATTGGCGGCGACGTTGGCATTGGCGTCAGCCGCCGCCGCGCAAACGGGCAAAAGCGTCGTGGCGCTCGAACGCAATGCGGATATTACAATTTTGCCGAATGGCGACGCGCGGTTCGTCGAGACGTGGGTGGTGGATTTTCAAAACGGTCCGTTCACGTTCGCGTTCCGCGAAATTCCTAAAAACAAACTGCGCGATATTGTCGCGTGGAGTGTGCGCGAAGGCGCGACGGTGTTTCAAGAGGGTTCCGGCGATTTTAACTTTGCGGTGACTGAAACCGCGGACGCGTACAAAATCACCTGGCGTTTTCCGCCGACAAATCAGCGCGCTAAATTTTTTTCCGACACGCGCGCGTTTGAATTGCAATACACCGTGCGCGGCGCGACGCGAATTTACGACGGCGGCGACCAATTCTGGTGGAAGTTTATCGAGGCGGACCGCGCGTATCCGATTAAAACGGCGCGCGTAATCTTGCATCTGCCGGCGGAATTCGCCGCCGACCAAATCAAGACGAGCGCGTATCTGAATTACACAGAAACCGCTGGCGGACGCGTGTTGGATGGCAGAACAGTAGAATTCAACGGCGGGCCGTTTGCGCCGGACACGTTTTGGGAAATCCGCGCGCAGTTTCCGCACGTTCTCGACGCCAAACCGGAAACATGGCAGCAATGGGACGACCGCGTGGAACGCATCGCCGCGCAAAATAATTTTATCGCGGCGACAGCGTTTGTGATCATCGCGCTGGGCGGACCATTGCTGTTGCTCGCGCTGTGGTATCTGTTCGGACGCGACAAACCGACAGCTTGGCGCGCGGAATTCTTGCCACAGCCGCCGGACGACACTCCGCCCGGAGTGGTAGGGACGCTGTTGGATGAACGCGCGGATTTGCAAGATGTTTTGGCGACAATCGCGGATTTGGCGCAGCGCGGTTATTTGCGAATCCGCGAGACCGACGGTTTTGGCGCGCCCGAATTCGAGCGCACAGCCAAAGATGACGCGAATCTCGCGTCGTTCGAACGCTTGATGCTCGACGCGCTGTTGCGCGGCCAAGTCAAGCGACGGCTCGAAGAGGTGCGCGGTTCGTTTTATGCGTATCTCGACGGTTTGCAAGATGACCTGTATCGTCAAGTGGTCGAGCGCGGTTTCTTTCCGTCAAGTCCGCTCGCCACGCGCAATTTGTATTTTCGCGTCGGCAAATGGGGCGCGCTTTTGCTGCCGCTGGTCGGTTTTGCAATCGCTTGCTTTGCATTTGCGTTTGCGCCGTTGGCGTTTTTGCCATTGTGCGGATTGGAAACATTATTTATCGCGCTGTTGGGATTGAGCCGTGTGATGCCGCAGCGCACGCCAAAAGGCGCGCTGGCGGCGGCGCAGTGGAACGCGTTCAAACGCTATCTCGCGCATTTGGAAAATTATGACAGCGTTCAAGCGGCGCGGGCTAAATTCGCCGAATATTTGCCGTACGCGATCGCGTTCGGTTTGGAAAAAACGTGGATTGAAAAATTCAAACTGGCGGATACGCCCGCGCCGACGTGGTACATTCCGTATACGCCGCCGCCTGACGATTGGACATGGCGCAGCGGCGCGACGCGGCGCGACGCGCAAGTTGACGAATCCGCCGCGTCCAGCGACGCCTCGGACGCTTTTGACGCGTCGTCCGCTGACGCGTCGCGACTGCGCGATTCGCTCAACGCCCCAAAAGGGAAACAAGACGCGCCAAAGCTGGACACGTTCGCGCGCAGCGCATTCGTTGGGTTGAATCGCGTGAGCGGCAATTTATTTGATTTTCTCAATTCGTCCGCGTCGGCATTCGTCGAAAAACCGACGACGCGGAGCGTGACGGAGACTTTGGCGCGCGGCGTTGGCGATGCGGTGGAATGGGTCAGTTCGTCGGCAGAGAGCAGTTCCTCTTCCGATAGCTCATGGTCGTCTTCAGGGTCAAGTTGGTCGGGCGGCGGTTCCAGCGGCGGCAGCGGCGGCGGTGGCGGTTCCAGCGGATTCGGATAACAAATTATTATTTTGTCGTCCACGCATTGACACATTTTTCCCACTCGTGCTACACTCGGACGCGTGTCCGCCCTATTTAAAAGTTTTCCCTTGTCGCCGCGCCGCGCGGGCGACGCGTCGCTGGCGGATGCGGCGTTTTGTCCGCGCTGCGGACGGCGCGCTGACGCGACGCTGCTTGAACAGAGTCAGAACTTGGAACCGCATTTCGCGCGCGCGCTGCAAACGCAAGCGCCGCATTGGAAACCGGCGCAAGGCGCGTGTCCGCGCTGCGTCCTCGACGCGGCGGCGTTGCTACATCAACAACGCCGCGCGGAATCCATTCAGCATGAATTGCAGCTGCCGTACCCAGTCTATTCGCGCGCGGAAACCGCGCTGCTGACGACACCGTATCGAATGCACGCGTATCCGCAATTTACCGGACGCGGCGTCGTGATGGCGTTTCTCGATTCGGGTTTTTATCCGCATCCCGATCTCACGAAACCATATAATCGCATTTTGACGCATGTGGACGCGACGGGTAAAACGCCGATCGAACGTCCGAATTTTCGGAGCCCGACGCTGACGAGTTGGCACGGTTTGATGACTAGCTGCGTCGCGGCGGGCAATGGTTTTTTATCGGACGGAAAATTTCGCGGGATCGCGTACAACGCGCGTTTGGCGCTGGTGAAAACGGGAAATCGGCGCGGGCACGCGATTCACGAAAATGATATTTATCGCGCGCTGTATTGGGTGATTCAACAACAGCATCATTACAATATTCGCGTGGTGAATCTTTCGGTCGGCGGCGATATTCCTTCGGATGGCGCGCTGGGCGTTTTGGATGAATTGGTCGAAGAAGCGTCGGCGCGCGGGATGGTCGTCGTATGCGCGATTGGGAATGATAATGTCGAGCGCGTCGTGCCGCCCGCGAGCGCGCCGTCGGCGATTGCGGTGGGCGGACTCGACGATCGCAATTCATTGGAGCGCGCGCGCTATCATTTGTATCATTCCAATTATGGGCACGGCGGACGCGCGGTCTCGAAACCGGATGTGATCGCGCCCGCGGTATGGGTGCCCGCGCCGATGCTGCCGCGCACCTGGGTATATAACGAAGGGCAATATTTATGGAAGTTGCTGCACGCGTCGGACGCGGAATTGCAAAAATTATTGCAGACGCGCAAGGCGGAAAACACCTTTAAAAAGGAAACGCTCAATTTAGCGCTGGATGAGATTCGCCGCGCGATTCGCGCGCGCATGATAGAGCAAAAATATATTCACGCGCATTATCAACATGCGGACGGGACTTCGATGGCGGCGCCGATTGTGGCGGCGGTGGTCGCGCAAATGTTTGAAGCGAATCCGACGTTAACTCCCGCGCAGGTTGAAACGATTCTCAAAGAGACCGCGCGTCCGTTGGAACATGTTTCGCGCGCGCAGCAGGGCTATGGGGTCTTGAACGCGGCGCACGCGGTGGCGCAGGCGCTGCGCGCGCCGCACGGCGCGTTGGCGAACTTGCCGCTTTCGCCGCGCGTGCATTCCGACGCGATTGAATTTATTTATTACGATGTCAAAGCGCAGCGCGTGGCGGTGGTGGGCGATTGGAACGGTTGGAAAACGCACGCGCATCGGCTGCACGAACGCGCGCCGGGCGTATGGCACGGCACTATTCCGCGTCCGCCGCGCGGTTTGCGCGCGTATAAATTTTTGGTCGAACGCGAAAATCAAATGCTGTGGCGCGGCGACCCGGAAAATTTAGAACGCGTCGAAGATGGCAAGGGCGATTTTTTTTCGCTGCTGGAGATTCGGGAATAGAGAATGGGGCTTGGAGCTTGGAGACTAGCGCTCAGTCTTTAAGCTCCAGGCCCTCGCCTCTAATCTCTGGTCTTTTCAAAGGAGTTTCATCATGAATCGTTTCATTGACGGCTGGCACAGTCCCAGCTTGAACAAGTGGATGGAAATTGTGACGTACGGACATTACGGGTTTCCGCTGTTGTTGTTTCCGACGGCGGCGGCGGATTTTTTGGAATATGAACGGTTTCAAATGATTGATACTATCGCGCAATGGATTGACAGCGGCAAGGTCAAAGTGTTTTCGATTAACAGCATCAATCGTGAGGCGTGGCTGAACCGCGAGATGCATCCGGGCGCGATGGCATGGCGCCAAGTGCAATACAATAAATATATTTGCGACGAAGTCGTGCCGTATATTTGGAATAGTTGTCGCGGCCGTTTTGGCATTGTCACCTGCGGCGCGTCGCTCGGCGCGTATCACGCGATGAATCAGTTGTGCCGCCGCCCCGATTTGTTCGCGGGGACGCTGGCGTTGAGCGGCGATTACGATATTCGGCATTACATCCACAGCGATTATTCGGACGAAAATGTGTATTTCAATAATCCGGTCGAGTACGTGCCAAATCTCGGCGGCGCTTATTTGAATATGCTCCAGCACAAGCGCGATATTTTCATTGCGACGGGTCAAGGCAATTATGAAAATCCGGGCGCGTCGCGGTATTTCGCGCAGCTTTTGGGACAAAAGGACATTCCACACGAGCTCTCGCTGTGGGGATACGAATGGCCCCATGATTGGCCTACGTGGCGCGCGATGATTAAATATTTTGTGGGGGAGAGGTTTTGAGAGGAGAAGCGGGGGACGAGGGATTGGAGACGAGAGAGGCGCAAAATCCAAAAGAATCGCAAGCATGGTATCAACAGCAGCGATGTTGGAACAACTGCGCGCGGCGGGCGCGGTGGTGGATGAAAAGGTTGAACTGCTGGATGGAATCGGGCGTTTTGGCTAGGCGACGGGCCTCGAAGGCAATCGCTTTGAATTGTGGAAACCGGCGGAGGACGCGTAATGGATTTATTATTACCCGGCGGCAGCGGCAGCGGCGAAATCAACGAGATGGGTCATGCCGTCACGCACAACGCTACCGAAGATGATTTAATTGACGCGCTCGCGGCAATGGAGCGCGGGGACATCGAATATGTGATTTTGGAAGACTCGGCGCGCAAGCTGTTTATGCAAACGGCGGGCGACGCGCGCAGCGGCTATGATTTGCAGTACAATAACGGCGCCGACGATGTCATGTTTCAAGCGCGCAGCAAGATGTCGGGCGCGCAAATTACCGAAGCATTCATGTTGTTTTTGAATCAAGATAACGCGTGGCGTACGATGTTCGATTGGGAGCGCTTTACGTATTGATGAAACAAATTTTATTTTTGTGCAGCGGCAATTATTATCGCAGTCGGTTCGCGGAAATTCTTTTCAATCAGTTCGCGGAGGAAAACGTTTTGGAATGGCGCGCGGAATCGCGCGGGATTGTGGCACAATGGAGTCGCAACCCGGGACCGATTTCGCAGGCGACATTGGAGGGCTTGCGCGCGCGCGGCATTTCGCATAACGCGACGCGCTATCCGATGCAGTTGACGGAAAATGATTTGACGCGCGCGGAACGCATCATTGCCTTGCATGAAAACGAACATCGCCCGATGATGGAAAATTATTTCGCGCGTTGGGCGAATATCATCGAATACTGGAATGTGCCTGATTTGGATGAAATGCGCGCGGACCAAGCATTGGCGTTAATTGAACAACATGCGCGCCGACTGACCATAAAATTAAAACTGTCAACCGAAATGAGCGGACAAGTATTACAATCGCCGCATCACCCAATCACCCTTGCCCAAAGGAGAGTTTCGTATGGATAAAAAAATCGGCATTATCGTCGGACGAGAGTGGTCGTTTCCGCCCGAATTTATCAAAGAGGTCAATCGCCGCAATCAAGGCGTCACCGCCGAATACGCGAAAATGGGCGGCACGCGCATGGACGAGCTGTGCGAGTATGCGGCGCTGATTGACCGCATTTCGCACGAAGTCCCGTATTATCGTTCATATTTGAAACACGCGGCGCTGCAAGGCACGCATGTTATCAACAATCCATTCATGTGGACGGCGGACGATAAATTTTTTGGCGCCGCGCTCGTAACCAAACTCGGACTCGTTTCACCCAAAACGGTGGCGCTGCCAAACAAAGATTATATTCCCGGCATTGTGCATAACGAATCGCTGCGCAATCTTGAATTTCCGGTCCCGTGGGAAAAGCATATCGAATATCTCGGCGGCTTTCCAGTCATTCTCAAAGACGCGCACGGCGGCGGTTGGAAACAAGTTTACAAAATCAATAACATGGATGAATTGTGGCTGCGCTATAATGAAAGCGGCTTGCTCACAATGATTTTGCAAGAATTTATCCAATGGGATAATTACATCCGCTGCATGTGTCTCGACCAGCGCGATATTTTGGTCATGCACTATGACCCGTCCGAGCGAAAATATTCGCGGCACAATCTGGACCAGTCCATGTACGACCGTATCTATAACGACAGCGTCCAATTGGTGCGCGCGCTCGGCTATGATATGAACACAGTCGAATGGGCAATCCGCGACGGTGTGCCATACGCGATTGATTTCATGAACCCCGCGCCCGACATGGACATTTATTCGCTCGGCGAAGAATTTTTCAACTGGTGCGTCACGCACATGGCGGACATGTGCATCGGGCTCGCGCTGAATCCGCGTCCGCAGATTACCGAATTCCGTTGGAACCAGTTTTTCTAAAGAGACTCGAGTCTAGAGTTTGGGACGCCTAGCGCCGATTCTACTTTGATTTGTAGGTAGCCCTTTCGGTTTCCGAAAACCCGAAAGGGCTTGCCCCACAAACGAATTAGGAATTCGCTCTAGTATTCTGATTTTATGAAATTACGAGATCGTTTGCATAGCAAGGCGTTCGCAAGTGAACTCTACTTGATAACGCGACGCTAGAGAATGCAGCCCGCGTAATTTCATATTGGTTGAATACGAGTCTCCCGTCTCTAGTCTCCAATCTCAAATCGCCATGTTATCTCAAGCTATCGAAACCTATCACGCGCTGCTCACGCCCGACGTGGCGCGCGAATCGTGGGACCAACTCCAAGACCAAACCAAACGACGCGGGTTATATTTTGGCGAACGCGAAATCGCGACCGTGCTGCGCCCGCGCTTTTTGACGTCGGAACAGTATCATTTTTTGCAACGCGCCATTCACGCCGTGATGCCCGCGTTCGGCAAAGCGTATCGCGCCGCGTTGACAGACGATGCGCTGCGCGCGCAATTTCATTTGAACGATTGGGAAGAAACGGTGGTCCGAGAAAAATTCGGATTTAGCGAACCGAGTCCTTCCGCGCGCATGGATACCTTTTATCTCCCCGAACAAGGCATTTTGCAGTTGACGGAATATAACGCTGAAATTCCGGCGGGGCAGACGTATACCGATGTCTTGAGCGAGGTCTTTTACGGCTTGCGCGTGATGGGCGAATTTCAAAAGCGATACGAAGTGCGTCCGCTGCCGACGCGCAATCAAATGCTGCATGCGCTGCTCGATTCGTATCGCCAGTGGGGCGGCGGCGCGCGTCCCAACATCGCCATTCTCGACTGGCATGAAGTGCCGACTTATAGCGAATTTGTCCTGTACAAAGAATATTTTGAATCGCAAGGCTACACCGCCGAAATCATTGACCCGCGCGCGTGCGAATACAAGAACGGCAAACTGGTCGCGAACGGTTTTGAAATCAATCTCATATACAAACGCGTGTTAATTTCAGAGCTGGTGGAACGCGGCGATTTGGGTCTAAATCATCCCGTCATTCGCGCGGTGCGCGACAACGCGGTGTGCATGGTCAATCCATTCGCGTGCAAAATCTTGCACAAAAAAGCGTCGCTCGCGGTATTGACCGATGAACGCAATCAACATTTGTACAGCGCGGCAGAATGGGACGCGCTGCAACGTTTTGTGCCGTGGACGCGCGTGTTGGAGGAGCGCAAGACCACGTATAACGGCGCAACGGTTGATTTGATGCCATTCCTCGCGTCGCGCAAAGACGAATTTGTCGTGAAACCCAATGATGAATACGGCGGCAAAGGCATCGTCTTGGGCTGGACCGTTTCACAGAGCGAATGGGAAAAACTTTTGCAAGAACGTTTGCCGGAAGCGAATATCGCGCAAAAACGCGTCGCCCTGCCCGAAGAACCGTTCCCAAGTTTTGTAGATAATACGGTGCAAATCTATGACCGCATGTTGGACACCGACCCGTATTTGTGGCACGGCGCGTATATGTCCGGCTCTTTGTGCCGTCTATCCACCGCCGCGCTGTTGAATGTGACCGCAGGCGGCGGTTCGACGGTGCCGACCTTTGTGATTGAAGCGAGAAACAGTTAATGTCCGGTTCGACCATAGCGACAGCCGCGCCGCGCGCGTCTGCGTGGCGCGAAAGGTTGCGACGCGAACAAACTACGCTTCTCTGGTTATTGGGCATTTTTCTCTTGGGCTTGGGCGCGCGCGCGCTCTATGTCGGCGTTTTCGTCAAATTTAATAGTCCGCCATCTTACGATGGAATCTTTTTTGACCAGCTCGCGACCAATCTGTTGCAGGGCAAAGGTTTCGTCACCGCCGAAAATCTTCCCACCGCGTTTCGGACACCCGGCTATCCGTTATTCTTGACTGGGCTGTACATGCTTTTTGGACACAGCATGTTTATCGCGCGACTGGGCAATCTCGTATTAGGCGCTTTGACCGCGCCGCTGCTGTTTCCCTTGGGCGTAACTTTGTTTCTACGACGGCGCATCGGCTGGCTGGCGGCGTTATTTGGCGCGGTCTATCCGCTTTTGATTTACATGACCGGCGAGCTCTATTCCGAGATTCTCGCGATCTTTTTGGCGACGCTGGCGCTCGTTCTGTACGCCGCCGAATTGCGGCAGCCCTCGCGCTGGCGGCCCGCGGCGGCTGGACTCGTTATCGGGCTAGAATTGATGGTGCGCCCCAATATCGTCTTTGCGCTGCCTTTTCTTGCGCTATGGTTTTTTTTATGCGCGCCGCGCGCGCGTGCGTTAAAACTCGTCGCGTGGCTTGTGGCGGGGCTTGCGCTCATGCTCATTCCATGGAGCATCCACAACTATACCGCCCTGCATGAATTTATTCCTTTGACCACGCAAGCGGGCGTCAAGATTTGGCAAGGCAATAACGCGTTGGCGGACGGCAGCGGACTTGAACCCACCGCCGAAACGTGGCGCGATGGTCCGATTCCCGATCGTTTTTTTATGGGCTGGAAGGCATTGGGCGAATCCGAGAGCAGTCGCCGTTTTATGAATGTCGCGGTTACATGGATGCAAACGCATCCCATCGAAACAGCAATGCTGCTACCGCAAAAAATTTTGCGGCTCTGGTCGCCCATGACATTTACGACGCGTTCCAATCGCCAACTGCCGCCCTTGCAATTTGGAATTGTCTTGGTTCCTTGGTTGATTTTTATCGGAACAGCGCTGTGGGGCGCCATCCTCTATCGGCGGCAATGGCGCAACTTGTTTGGATTGTACGCGTTCATTCTGGCGGTCAATCTTGAAGCGGCGCTCACGTTCGGCGGAACGCGCTATGCTTTGCCGATGGCGCCTTCGCTGTTACTCTTGAGCGCCGCCAGCGTAGATTGGGGCTTGGACAAATTCATGACACGCGCGCGTCTATTCAGACGCCGCCGCGACGGCGAAGCGAATTTTCGCCATAATTCAATCAAAGGAGCGAGACATGCTCAAACCTCCCTCACTCAATATCGGCATCGAAGAAGAATATCAAATCGTTGACCCTGTAACGCGCGGTTTGAAATCGTACATCACGCAACTGCTCGCGGATGGCAAGATGGTGATGATGGAATCCATCAAACCCGAATTGCATCAGAGCATGGTCGAGGTGGGAACGAATGTGTGCAATACGCCCGCCGAAGCGCGCGCGGAATTGGTGCGACTGCGGCGCGCGGTGATGCAGCTCGCGGCAAAGAGCGGTTTGAAAATTGTCGCGGCAGGCACGCATCCTTTTTCGCATTGGGTGCAGCAAGAGATCACGCCGTTCGAGCGCTATATGGGCGTCAAGCAAGATATGGCAGAGCTCGCGCAAAAGCTTTTAATTTTCGGCACGCACGTTCACATCGGCATCGAAGATTTGGAATTTCGCGTGGACGCGATGAATGTCGCGCGCTATATGATGCCGCACGTCCTCGCGCTTTCGACGAGTTCGCCTTTTTGGGTGGGGCGTAACACCGGATTGAAATCGTATCGCAGCATCATTTTTCGCAATTTCCCGCGCAGCGGTTTTCCGCCGACTTTTCACTCGTGGGCGGAATTTGAAAATTTTGTCGCGGCATTGGTGCGCGCGCACGCGATTCCCGACGGCTCCAAATTGTGGTGGGACGCGCGTTTAAATCCGCGTTATCCGACGCTCGAATTTCGCGTCTGCGATGTATGCACGCGCGTGGACGAAGCCGTGTGCATCGCCGCGATTTTTCAAGCCATCGTCTACAAATTGTGGAAACTGCGTCGCGACAATATGTCGTTTCGGATGTATCCGCAAACCTTTTACGAAGAAAATAAATGGCGCGCGGTGCGGTACGGGATTGACGGCAAATTAATTGATTGGGGCAAACAAGAAGAATTGCCCGCGCGCGATTTGATTCGCGAAATGATTGAATGGTTTGTCGGCGACGTGTTGGATGAATTAGGGACGCGCCGTGAAGTGGAATACGCGTTCAAAATCTTGGAAGGCGGCACGAGCGCGGACAGGCAACTGAAAATTTATCAAGAGACAAATGATTTGAACGCGGTCGTGGATAATTTGATTCAAGAGACCGAAGAAGGAGTGTGGTAAACGCGCGTTCCAAAAATCGGACGGATGAGCAAGCAGCTCGCGCTCTGGCGGTCGAGCTGGCGCGAGCTACGCCTCAAACCGCTTGAACTGATTTGGATGGCGGGCTTGGCCGTCGGACAATTCATCAGCATTATGCTCATGGCATTGGTCTTTCAAGGCATCTTGACGCCGAGCGCGCGCGGCGACCCAATGTTTCAGAACGTTTTGCTGATGCTTGTTTTTGGCGTGGCAAGCAGCGCGGGGCTTTATTTTTCGCGCGCAGCCGCCGCGCGCGCGGCGAATCGCGCGGCGCGGCGGCTGCGCGTTGAACAGCTAGAACTATTGCACACGCGCGCGCACGCATTCTATATCGGCTCAAACAGCGGCGCGCTGCACGGCGCGCTGGTCTGGGATTCTGAACGCGCGCTCAAGTTCTTTGAAATTTTATTGGGGCAGCTGCTGCCCGCGCTCATCGTCGGCGGAGGCATCCTCGCGGCGCTAGTCTGGTTGAATCCCACTTTGACGCTGCTGCTCGCGCTCGCCGCGCCGCCACTCGTGATCATCAATCGCTTTTCGCTCGCAGCGCTGCGCCGCCAAGTTGAGCGGCAAATACAAGCGTTCAGAGCGTACAGTCAAGGGATGCTCGCATTCCTGCAGCTGATTACGCTGACGCGCATACAAACCGCCGAAGCGCAAGAAACCGCGCGCCAGACCATCACGATTGACACGCTGCAACAAGAAACAGAAGCGTTTTCGCGTTATCAAGCGCTTCACAGCGCGGTCCAAAACGCGATGCTCCTGACGATCGTTAGCGTGTTATTGGTCATTGGCAGCGGCCAAGTCGCCGCCGGAGAAATCACGCTCGGCGGACTTTTGGCGTTCAACGCCCTTTTGCTCGCGCTCCGCCGCTATGTCCAGGACGCGCTCACGGCGACGCCCACGCTCGTGAGCGGTATCCATGCGCTGGAATCGTTCGAGCAGCTGCGCGCGGCGACGCCCGAACCTTATACGGGCACACGCTGCCCGATTTTGCGCGGAGCGCTTGTATTGCATGACGTAACGTTTCATTATGACGCGCGCGCGCCCATTCTGCGTGACATCAATCTCACGTTAGCGCCGGGCACATTCACCGCGCTCGTCGGGCCCAATGGTTCGGGCAAGACAACGCTCATCAATCTGCTGCTCGGATGGTATCGTCCCCAAGTCGGCTTTCTCAGCGCCGACGAGTACCGGTACGACGAATTGGATATGCGTTCGCTGCGACGCCAATTTGGCGTGCTGCCCCAAGATCCCGCGCTGTTGGACGACACTGTTTGGGAGAACCTCACGTACGGCATGTCCGCAAGCTCGCGCGCCCAAGTCATTGCCGCGGCAGAGCTCGCCGCCGCGCACGAATTCATTCAACGTTTGCCGCAAGGATACGCCACGCTTATCGGCGAGCGCGGCGTGCGGCTCTCGGGCGGTCAGCGTCAGCGCCTCGCGTTGGCGCGCGTGCTTGTGCGTCAACCCAAACTATTGATTCTGGACGAACCGACGAATCATTTGGACGAAACCGCCGCGCGCCTATTGATCGAAAATTTTATCTCGCGGCTGCGCTCGTTCCAAACGCAACACGGATACACGCCCGCGATTCTTGTAATCACTCACGATATGACGCTAGCAGAACAGGCGGACCAAATTTTATTTTTGCCGGAAGGACGTTTACGGACGAATACGCGGCGCGCGCGCGAAAGCGCTGCGACAATATGAATAATCCAAGCGGCGGCGGAATGTTGCCCACACCCCGCCAAGAATTGCTTTTGCGCGCGGCGTTGCTTTCTGCCGAGCCGGCGCAGCGCGCATGGCAAGAATGGCGCGAACAGATTGATTGGGCGCAGCCGATCGAAACCGGCAGCTATCGTTTG
Source organism: Anaerolineae bacterium (assembly GCA_021463195.1). GTDB lineage: Bacteria > Chloroflexota > Anaerolineae > UBA4142 > SHND01 > SHND01. Next base: position 14,811 of record JAJTXZ010000047.1, on the reverse strand, counting down.
CTGCCGCTGGTTTATCATAACTTGCGCGCGCTGAAATTGAATGATCCGCAAATGACTCTGCTCAAAGGCATCTATCGCCGCGAATGGTATCAAAATCAAATGTTATTCCACACCCTCGCCGAGGTTTTGCAGCTCTTGCACGCGGCAGGAATCAAGACATTGATTCTCAAAGGCGCGCCTTTGAGCTTGCTCTATTATCAAGATTTTGGCTTGCGCCCCATGGCGGATTTTGATGTGCTGGTCCCAACGCGCGCGCGCCGCGCCGCGTTCAATGCGCTGCGCCAAGCCGAGTGGAGTCCGCAACAGCATCCGCCGGAAAAATTGACCGACGCGGTTCTGGATATCCGACACGCGTGGGGTTTTCAAAATGCGCGCAAGCAGCAGCTTGACCTGCATTGGCATGTCCTCATTGAATGTCGAACGCCGGACGCCGATGACGATTTTTGGACCGGCGCGGTCCCCGTTCAAGCGCAAAAAGTTCGCACGCACGCGCTGAATCCAACCGACCAGTTGCTTCACGTTTGCGTTCACGGCGCGGCGTGGAGTTTCGTGCCGTCACTGCGTTGGATTCCCGATGCGCTGATGATTTTACGCGTGGCGGCGGAACAAATCGAATGGCTCCGTCTGACCCAGCAAGCGCAAAAGCGTCGCCTGACGCTGGCGCTCGGACACGCGCTTGCCTATTTACGCGACGCGTTTGACGCGCCCGTGCCTGTTTTTGTTTTAAACGAATTGGCGCAGACGCGCGTTTCAGACGCCGAACAAAAATTGTGGATCGCGCTCACCGCGCCGCGGACTTGGCGCGGCGGTATGCCGGTCTCGTGGAGGCGTCATTGTTTTGATTTAGAAGCGCGCGGCGAGACCCGTTCCGCGCGCAAATGGCTCGAATTTCCACGATACTTGCAGCGCGAAAAGGCGCTCGACACATGGCAGTTGTTCCCTTGGGCGTTCTCGCGCGCAATCAAACGCCTAAACCGCGCTGTGCGCGGGATAGACCAGGGCTTGCGATGACACACTATCAACGCGTCCATTCTCGAGTATAATTCAAAAGTTCAGCGCGCGTCCCAACAACGGAGATGCGCGTCCAAATTTCGATTCACCCAAAAGCGTGACACGCGCCCAAATAATCCTTTCGGGTTTTTGGAAACCCGAAAGGATTACGCTAACTGTCCAAAATATTCTCTGAAGCGCTATAGCATTTCAATCTAAACATACGTAACGCGCATTCTATTCCGTCTCGCCATAAATGCTTAACATTGGCGATAAAATTTTGCGGGGAAACAAACCTATTCCGCAAGAAAATTTTCTTGAAACTGTAAAGCGACTTTGGCGAGATGGAATAACGAAATCGAAAATTGGCAAGCGCTTGCTTGGCAAGCGAGTCACCCGTATACGGAGCAACCTATGTCCGACCAATTAACTAATCACCCAACCACCATTCTCGCGCTCGGCTCGTATTTCAAAGGCGCCGCGTTTTTGCAACAGTGCAAAGCGCTCGGCTGCACGGTGTATCTGCTCACCAAAGAAAAATATAAAGACGCCGATTGGCCCCGCGAGAGCATTGACGAAATGTTTTGGATGCCCGAAACGCACAAACAGCCCGACCTCACGTACGCGGTCAGTTATATGATGCGAACGCGCAAAATTGATCGCATCGTGCCGCTCGACGATTACGATGTCGAAGTCGCGGCGAATTTGCGCGAACATCTCCGCATCCCCGGCATGGGCGAAACCACCGTGCGCCATTTCCGCGACAAACTCGCGATGCGCGTGCAAGCGCGCGATGAAGGCGTCAATGTTCCCGATTTTGCGCCCGTGTTGAATTACGACGATTTGCGCGCGTTCATGGAGCGCGTCCCCGCGCCGTGGGTTTTGAAACCGCGCTCCGAAGCCGCGTCATTCGGCATCAAGAAACTCAACGACGCCGAAGAATTATGGCGCGCGTTAGATGAGCTCGGCGACCGCCAATCGTATTTCGTTCTCGAAAAGTTTGTGCCGGGCAATGTGTTTCATGTGGATTCGGTGATTTGGGAGGATGAGGTCGTCTTTGCGATTGCAAGCGGTTATGCCAGACCGCCGCTTTCGGTCGTTACAAGCGGCGATGTCTTTCGCTCGCGCGTGCTGCCGTACGATTCCGCCGCCGCGGTTGCGCTGCGCGAATTTAACAAAAAAGTGATGAAGGCGTTACGCATGAAGCGCGGTGTCACGCACGCGGAATTTATTCAAGGCGATGCGGATGGAGAATTTTATTTTCTCGAAACGGCGGCGCGCGTCGGCGGCGCGAATCTCGCGGAAATGATTGAAGCCGCGTCCGGCATCAACTTGTGGCGCGAATGGGCGAGCGTCGAAGTGGCGAATGCGCGCAAACAAACGTACCAACTGCCGCCCGTCAAACACGCTTACGCGGGCATTCTTGTTTGTCTCGCGCGTCAAGAGTGGCCCGATTTATCGGCGTACAATGATCCTGAAATTGTGTGGAAATTAAAAAAGGAACATCACGCGGGTTTGATTGCGCAGTCGCAAGACAATGCGCGCGTCCTTGAATTGCTCAATCAGTACGGCGAACGCTTTGCGCAAGATTTTCTCGCGTTCATGCCGCAGTTGGACAAACCGAACGATTAATCAATACTTTAAACTTTCGCATTCTCCGAAAATTCGAAAGTTTGAAACTCGGGCGGCGTTTCTTATTTCACCAACAGTTCCGTCGTCATTTTGATTTCGCTAAAAACAATGTTGGTATGAATTCGTCCGACGCCGGGCGCGGGCGTCAACGTCTCGACCAAAAAATGTTCCAACTCGTGACGATTCCGCACCACCACCTTGAGTAAATAATCGTATTCGCCGGTGATGTGAAAACATTCCAACACTTGCGGCATCGCCTGAATCGCCGCGCGAAATTCTTGGACGCGCTCGCGCTGGTGCTGCGCGAGCGTGACATGAATTAACGCCATCAACTCGTACCCGAGCCGTTCCGCATCGAGCAGCGCGACAAAACCGCGAATCAAACCGCGTTCCCGCAAACGCTTCAAGCGCGCGTGCGCGGCGGGCGGCGATAAATGAATCCGCTGCGCGAGCTCGGCATTCGTGACGCGTCCATCGCGCTGCACGATGGCGAGAATTTTTTTGTCGAGTTCGTCAAGCGCAGGGACAGAATCTTTCATGACTTGCGCAAGCATTGATGCAGCAACGCCTTCCACTTCGCCGCGTCGAGTTCGTGATGCGTCAAAACATTCGGTTCGCGCACTGCCCATTCGTCGGTGAAAAATTTTTGCGTGCCGACGATGCGCCGCTCGTCCACTACCGTCATGCCGCGCGTGAGCTCGCCGCGCGTTTCCACATCCACGCGATATTTGCCGCTGCGTTTTGAAAGCGTCGGGTCGAGCGCGATAGCCATCGCCGTCGGGTCATGCAAGGTCATGCCCGGGTCGCCCTGCCAATTTTTCGCCAATTCCAGCGCGTGAACGTTGCAATCCATCGCGAATTGCGCGTACGGCGTATCGAGCGCGTACACGCGCGCGATGTCCGTTTCGGTCAAAGCCGCGGCGCCGCGCCCCACTTCCCAACCGACCATTTCCAAATTCATGCCGCTGCGAAACACAATGCGCGCGGCTTCGGGATCGCACCAGATATTGTATTCGGCGGCGGGCGTCACATTGCCGACGACATTCGCCGCGCCGCCCATGACGACACAGCGCGAGACCATTGACGCGATTTCGGGCGCGCGCAGCAGCGCGGCGGCGACATTGGTGAGCGGGCCCAGAGTGACGAGCATTACGTCGTTGGCGTGCGCGCGGATATTTTCAATCAACGCGTCAATCGCATGTCCCTGCGCTTGACGCAGTTTCGGCTCGGGATAATTCATGCCGCCCATGCCATCGGAACCGTGATACCAATACGCGTGCGCGGGTTCGCGCAGCAGCGGACGTTCGCAGCCACTATAGACGGGCGTTTGCGCGTCGCACAATTCGATGGTGTACCGCGCGTTGCGCGAGCCGTCCACGACGCGCAGATTGCCCGAAACAATCGTGACCGCCAACACTTTAATATCGGGATACCGATGCGCCATCAAAATCGCGACCGCATCATCGGACGCGGTGTCGCTGTCAATCAGCAGCTTTCGAGTCATATTTGAAAAAATCGCAAAATTTGCGCGCGGCGCGCAACGGCAAAGCGGCGTGAATATAAAAACACATTCGCGCCGCTTTGCGATTTCGATACACTGTGGGCGCGCTATTGCACGGTTATATCCAACATAAAATTAACCGTGTCATTTCCGAACGGCACGACTTGAATCACGTAATCTTGCGTCATGGGCAGCGCGCCCGTCCAACTCGTCGCGCCCGATTGCGAACGAATCAACGGTTGCCCGTCCTGCAAACCGTAAATCGTAATGCCCGCGCTGTTCGGCGGCGCGTTCAGATTCACGGTCATGGTCTGTCCGCCATTCGCTTTGAGCAAATACGTGACGACGCGACTCTCGGCGGTGACGCCCTGGGTTTGCGCGGAAATCGCGCCGGGCGCAAAAGTGATGCGGACCGGAATGGTTACATTCAAACTAAAGTTGGCGACCGGCACAGCGTTCCCCGCGAGTGTTTGGATGATATAATCGCCGCTCGCCGTCAAAACGCTCTGCCAATAAGTGCCTTCGGGATTGCCGCGCTGCGGCGCCAACGGCGCTCCTGAAGGCGCCAGCACGGCGATGCGCGCGCTCGGACTATTGGACGAAAGCGTTAATTCCATAGATTGTCCCGCTTGCGCGTTGATGGAAAAACTGACAACGCCGTTTTGCGGAACTTGGCTCTGCACTGCCGCTTCCGTCGCGCCGGATGCAAAAGTGATTGGCGTAATACCGCCCGGAGAGGGCGGCGGTGCGGTGATGGGCGGCGGTGCGGTGATGGGCGGCGGTGCGGCGCGCACATTAATCACGGCGGATAATGGCGCATTTCCAGATGGCACGCCGATAAGCGTCCCATCGTCCGCGCGCAGTTTCCAGTTGCTCTTGTACGTGCCGGGCTGCGCGGGCGCGGTCATTTGAATCGAAAGGTCGCCCGTTGCGCCGGCTGGAATCGTGTTCGGAATCGGAACCAGATTCGGCGCGCCGAGCGGATTGCCGCCAATGAATTGCAGATTTTGCAAGCCGCTGCCGGGGCCCCACGAGCATGTGCCGGTATTTTGCACGCGCCACGTTTTGATAAAGGGCGTATTCGGCAGCATCACCTGTCCATCAGGAATCGTAATGTCCTCGAGATATTTCGCGCTGAATACGCACGGTTGCGGCGCGGCGGTCGGCTGAACAAACGCGGTTGGCGTAGGCACAAGGGGCGCGGCGGTCGGTTGTCCCGCGCTTTGGGTCGGCTGCGCGCCTGAATCAATCAAATTGAACGTCCAACCAAAATCCACATTCAATTTGTCCGCGCGGCGCAAGCGCACATTATCCGTGATAACGCCTTGCGCCGTTTGCGGCAGCGTCCAGGCGCCATTGCCGAGAACGGCGGCGTTTTGCGGCGCCGCGGCGTCAATCGAAACGCAATAGTCGCCGTTGGCGAGATTTTCAAATTTGTACGACGGTTCATTGGCGGTGGTGCTCGTTTGAGCCAGCGCGTTCGCCGGACATTCGGACGCGCCCAACTGCACCAGCACACCCGCGATAATGGGTTCCTGCGCGTCGCGTTTGCCATCGCCGTTCGAATCATTAAACACATTGCCGCCAAGCGCGGCTTGGGTTTCCGTCGTCACCGCGGTCGAATTTTCCACCGCGGCTGTCGCAATCACCACCGCAGTGGGCAAAGGCGCGGTAGGAGTCGGATTCGCGTTTTGAGCGCCGCCGAACATGCCGCAGCCGCTCAACGCGAACACAGCCAGCACGCACAACGCGGATACAAGCAATTGTTTCAGTTTCATTTTCGACTCTGAGAAAAATAGAGACTGGAGACTGGAGACTTGGATGGCAATCAATCTCCAGTCTCCAGTCTCTAATCTCCTGCCTCCAATTTCAAAATCCCTTCCTTGTTTTCCAAAACGCGATCGCGCGACCACAGCAGCGGATGATATTCGCCGCGCAACCATAACGGTATCATATCGTCGTAATGCCGACTCGACGGATGACCTGATTGTCCCGTAGGCAAAATGCCGCGCGACGCGTCCCAATCGCTCACGTCCATGATTTGACGCCACGAGACCGAAAAGACCGCGTCGTCGGAAATGGGCAGACGCGGCACGAACGCGGCTTGCCATACGGTGGCGGTATCGCCGCCGAACGGATACGGTCCGCGATTAAAAATTTTATCGAGCGGTTTGACCGCGCCGAGCGGATGTTTGAACGCGGCGCGATGCAATTTGCCCCACTGCCATTTTCGCATGTCCGACGCGAGAGTCGTTTCCAAATAATGAAACGCGTCCGCGAACGCGTGCGCGAGAATGTCCGCGCTCGTCAGCGCCGCGTCATTTTCAGCGCGCAACCAAGCGCTATCTTGCTTTTCCAAAATTTGCAGCGCCGCGACATAGCCGCGATCCATGAACGAACTGACCGCGTGCAAGAGCGGATGAAATCCGACGCCGATAAAATGATCGGTCAGCGCGCCGAGCGACGGTTTGAAAAGGCGCTGCATCGCGTAATACAGCGTGACTTCGTAAATCGCGCCGGGCGCCGACGCGGCGGTCAACTGCAAATCCCACGCGTCGAGCGCGTCCAACGCTTGGCGCAGCATCGCGTCGCGTTCGCGCAGCGCGGGATGCCGCAATAATTCTTGGCGGAACGTTTGCGTCAATTTTATAAAACGCTCCGCCGGCGCGCAATATTCGTCAACTTGTATCCGCGCGTAATCGGCGGCGCTCAATTTTTCTTGCGCCGTCAACAACTGTTCGATGCGTTTGGCGCGATAACCGTTCAGCGTGTCGAGCGTCAAATGATATTTATATTCCGCGCCGACGAGCCGATTGTTCGCCGTCACCAGATAATGTTGCGCAGGATTGTACGCGTGCGGCAGTTGGTCGAATGGAATTTCGCCCGTCCATTCGTACTCGCCCGTCCAACCCGGCACGGGCGTCGCGCCAATGCCCTGTTTGCGAATCGGCACGCGGCCCGCCAAATAATAACCGATATTGCCCGCGCGGTCGGCGTACACGAAATTTTGCGCGGGGTCGGTCCAATCGCGCAGCGCGTGCGTGAATTCGTCCCAATTTTTCGCGCGCACTACGCCATGCGCGGCATCGAGCAAGCGGCTCGGTTCATAGCCCATCCATTTGAGCGCGAGCTGCGGCGATTCGGGTTTTTGCAGCCATTCAAGCAGAGGATTGATGAGAGGGCCGTGCCGCGTAATGGTCACATCCACCGCGCGCGGATTCGCTTCGCCCTTGACGCGGATTTCTTCGCGGACGATTTGCGCCGTTTCCCATTGTCCTTGAAATTCGTACTGTCGCGGATTCGCGGCGTTGAATTTTTCGATATACAAATCTTGGACGTCGGGACAACCGTTCGTGCAGCCCCACGCGATTTCCGCGTTGTGTCCCAGCACAATGCCGGGAACGCCGGGCAGCGTTACGCCCGTCGCCTGCCATTCCGGCGTGACAAGATGCGCTTGATACCATAATGAGGGCATTTGCAGCGGCAAGTGCGGGTCATTGGCGAGCAGCGGTTTGCCCGTTTCCGATTTCGTCCCGTCCACAACCCAGTTGTTGCTCATGCCGAACGGCGCGGTTACGCCACCCCATGCTTGACTCGCGCGCGCGTGCGCGGCGATTGGGTCGAACCATTGGAACGGCGTTTGCTCGGGCAGAATGATGGGATTGTCGCGCGGATAATCGTCCATCAATTCCGCGAGACGCTCGGGCCCTACTTTTTCCAACATTGCCGCGCGCAGCAATTCCGCGTCCCAGTGCTGTCCCAAACCCCACGACATCATTTTCGCCCAGACCAATGTGTCTTGCGGCTGCCACGGTTCCGGCGCGTAACGCAGCAGCGTAAATTCGAGCGGCAGTTTTTTCTGATGCGTATTCAGAAACGCATTCACGCCGCGCGTATACGCGTTCAAGACGCTGTGCGCTCGCTCACTGGCGTGAGCGAAATCATTTTCCGCCGCGCGTCGCAAGCCGATGATGCGCTGCCAGCGGTCCGAATCAAACGCGACCGCGCCAACGATTTCAGACAAACGCCCCGCCGCGAGTCGCCGATTCAATTCCATGTGCCACAAACGATCCTGCGCGTGAACGAATCCTTGCGTAAAAAAAATGTCGTCGTCGTTTTCCGCGTAAATGTGCGGCACGCCCCATTTGTCGCGAATGATTTCGACGGACGCGCGCAAACCGCGCAATTTCAAACGACCGTTGATGATGGGTAGAGGGCGCCGCCACAAATACGCTAGTCCCGCAAGCGGAGCGACAATCGCGGCGGCGGCGATTCCGACAAAGGCGAAATTTTTGTTGGACATGAGAGTTGGAGGCGTGACGATTGGCGACACGCGATTTATCGCCACAACGTTATCACAAAGGCGCGCGGGTGTCAATGAAAAAACCGCGCTTTGCGGAGACGCGGTTTGAACACGGCGAACTGCGCGCGATTATTTTGCAAATTCCAGCGCATTGGCAATTTGAACCAGCTCCTTTTGGTCGAGGCGCTCCGACCGCAGTGAGACCACCAAAGAATCTTCATGCCACTTTAACTCGGCATTTTTCCCCTCTGTTCGGATTTCTTCTATATAAGTGGCATCAATTCCGCTCCGAATTTGAATTGCGCCTTCGAGTCTTCCGATTGACGGCAGCGCGGATTGAAAAGATATGTCTTTGCCACTGAATTCGGTCAGCGTGAATATTTGACTCCCGTTCGAATAGGTGAAGAGAAAAGGATTGTTTAATGACGAATCGGGCAATTGCAGCGATTGCAATTGCCATCCATCGAAATTTTCGGGGAGTATCAGAATGTGCGCATGGAGAGCAGCTGCCTTCTTTTGCGCTTCACCATTCAAATACAAATTGTTAGGCAAAGGCGCCGAAGGGGTTGGGATCACCGGTTGGCTTGCGGCACAGCCAACCACGATGAACAGTAATAGGACCGATAGCAGAATCAGAAAATTTTTCGAATCAGACATCGAGCAATCCTTTCGAGTTTGCTCACGCACAGGGTTTTATTTTACGTGATCCTTTGCGTGAGCTGGCATGAGAAAAGAATTCTATGTTCAGTATGGTGACTTGCGGATCATTTTGGGCAGCAGCTTATCCCACTCGACGTACTACGTATGCCACTCCCTGGAAATTATGAGCAGTCCCAGTTCCTGCTTTGTAAGGAGCGCTCGCTCGAGGATAATAGTACACATCGTACGTATATCGGTTAAAGACATTGTAAGCGTCAATTTCCCAAATCTGCCCGCTAGGCACAGTTGTCTGATACGAGTATGTCCATGAATTCGTCCATGTTACGTCGAAACCCACACCCGCTGACACCTCTGCGGCTTTGATCCCAACCGTTGCACTCCACTTGTTCGATACTTGTCTCGTTGCGCTGAGTGTCAGCGTGCCAGGTCCCTTCCCTCGAACCATAGTGGCGTAGGGCGTTGCATAGTACTGGTATGGTCCTTGGACATTATATACGCCATAGCAGCCACAATACCAACCCGCTTCGGGCGCTTTGGTCAAGCTGGATGGTTTTGCTTTGCTTATTACGATTGTTACAATACTGGAGCGTTCGTACTGTTCCAAGTGCAAGTACTTTAAGATTGCTGTCTGGGCGCGCGGCGACATTTTTTGCCAGAGTTGCGTACTGTTTGTTTCCGAATTGGTGAGCTGTTGAACAAGTGCGTTAACGACGGCAGGATTAGAATAATCTGGCTCATCCGCCCGCGCCACACTCGGTGCGACACTCACTGCTAACACTGCCAACGCCAACACCGCCAAAACCTTGAACCATTTCATTGCAGACCTCCATGTTTGAGATATTCACCGCGTCCCGCGCGATGGTATCTCTTCTATACCACACCTCCTCTCGATTTGTGCTTGCCACATGCGGCAACTTGTATTGCCACATGCGGCAATGTCGAGTTGCCGCTTTCGGCAGCTTTACTTTTGACTTGATCCGTGCGGCGCTTGCGCTTGGCGCGATTGTTTTTCACCCAGACCATTCTCCAACGCCCACAACATCAACTTGGCGCGCGTATCAACCCCGACTTTATCCATCGCATTGCGCACATGATGTCGCAGCGTGCGCGGTGAAATGTTCAACTCTTGGATAATAGCTCCATCGCTTTTGGCTCGCGCCATTAAACACAGCATACGTAGTTCCTGTGGTGAGAGCGAGTGGGCTTGTGGCGGCGTCGTCTGCGCCCATTCCGCCAATTTTTTGGCGATGCGCTGACTGAACCACGTCCCGCCACGCGCCGCCGTTTCGATTGCTTCAATCAAATTTTTCGGCGCCTCGTCTTGAACGACGAATCCGACAGCGCCCGCGCGAACCATCCCCATCACATCATCATACTCTTCATGCGCCGAATACGCGACAAAGCGCGCGGCTGTGCCGCGCGCTTTCGCAATTTCGACAATTTCTCTGCCGCATAAATCGGGCAAGCGACCATCCAACAAGACAATGTCCGGACGCTTCCGTTCTATCAATGCTAACGCCGTCGCGCCGTCACATGCCTCGCCGATAATTTCACAATTCGCGCATGTCAGCGCGCGCCGGATGCCAGCATAGAGCATTTCACAATCGTCCACGACCAAGACCCGAACCCATTTCTTCATCTGCGCGGTTCTCCTTCCAAATGAGCGGACTCTGCGGCGAACTAATTTTGCGCTATTATATTTGCAAATGCCCCCACTCCAAACCAAAAATAAACTTTGCACGAGATGACTATCGCCAGCGCGTGAAAATAGAAAACCGCGCCTTGAGGGAGACGCGGTCTTGTTTCTGGCGCAGCTTGACTATACAAAATCTATTTTCGTTACTGACGCAACCGGAATTGCCAAGCTCGATGTTGAAAACATAGCAGCGGCTTTGGACTATGAACCGCGCGTTACTTGGTCAAATGGAGCAACCTGAGAGCAGAATATGTAGCGCCAAACGTAGAGTTCTTGACACCTGCGTTCGGGCTTGCATGATAACAATAGTCATAACCATAGTCACGTTTGCACTCTTTCACGAATGATTCAATGTCCGAACGATTAACCAATGGAGCAATATCAAGCGCGCGGAGCGCTTCGACAGCGAGTAAACTCGCCAAGGCATCTGCGCCAGAAGCATTCGGCACGGATTTGAATCCGCTGTTGGGTACTTGCAGCTGCATAATTTCTTGCGCGATTTGTTTTTTCGGAACGACCTCGGTATTTGATACTTTTTCAAGAATTGCGATCTGGTGCAGCAAATCCATTCGTGGGAACTTGCTGTCGGCATTTTGCTGGAGTATCTGAAGTGTAAGCGCCTCAAGCTTATGCGGCCATTGCCATCCTTGCTCATACACCAATAAGGCATATTCCAACAGCAAACCCGCTGATTGCTTTTTGGGTGCAGCAAGGATTGAATCGGTTAAGTTGTCTTGTAGCTCTTGCATTGCAGTAGAATTTGGCAGCTGGTTCAAGTATGCCAGACCCCGTAATGCAAAGCGTGTATCTCGTATATTTTTCACGGCGATAGCTGGTTGTGTAAATTTTCTCAGAAAATTTCCGACTTTTTGGGGATTATAGTCTTCGTATCCTACTTCACGGGCAATAAAGAGTGCATAGGCAGTTGCCTCCGGGTCTCCTTGTGGAATCAGAAAATTGCTCCATCCTCCTGCAACTCGATATTCCTTCAAGAGCTTTAAAAGTTCCCCGCTGGTCTCATAGCCAACATCGAGGGTGCGCCCCAACTGAAAGAATAGCAGGGTTAGCATTGGTTCAACGGGGCGCCCCGATTTTCTTGGCTCTTGAATTATCGAAGGGTAAAGTTCGGTTTCAACCATTCGACGTAAAGTGGCGCGTTGTGTGTCTGAGATTGGCAATTGCAGGATGTTAACACTGTTCAATAAATCAATGCCAATCGCTATCGCGGCGGGATTATTTGAAAGCGAGAACGTGTTTGCTTGCTCTTGGATGAGCGTCTTGAGCTTGGAAGGTACGGAATGCGGGTCAAGCAGTGCCAGTGTATGAACAGCGATGAAAAACTCGCTGGAAAACGAGTCCTTTTGACTTGGGCTGTTTGTGTCCGCTGAGTCCAAATACGTTAGCAATGCCTCTTTTGTGGATTCAAGGTAAAATTCTTTTGTCAAGTCAACGTTCAAATGTTTAAGCGTATCAATCACCCAAAATGTTGCAACCAGTTTTTGGGCTTGCGGATTTCCTCCGATGTCTTGATCGGGTTCAAAGAAACCATCCTGATTTTGCAAGGAACGCAGGAAAGCCATTACTTTGCCTCGCTGTGGCGCTTGGACCTTTAGGCGCGCCAGAGTAGCAACCGCCCAATTGGTTTCTAGTAACGCAGGGTACTTGGACAACGGGTCCGGGTCGTTGAACGCGCCATCTTCAGTTTGCAGCGAAACAATCCAATCAGCGATTTCCGATGCGCTTTCAATGGGCTCGTTGAGGGAGTGATAGACACCAACTATGCTGTAAGTGGCATAGAGTGTTGGATGATCTATTTTAGAGGACGTTATTCCGGCAAAGGAAGCTTCCTGCGCATTTTCGCTATATGCAACATGCAGCCAACGAACAAGATTCCTTCTCCAAATATCTGATATTTGTGTTGAACTTGTGGCGGGTGTAGAGACTACTTGTTGGGTTACCTGAGAAGGAACGGTCTGAGTTTGGCACGCGGACAAGAGCAGCGAGATCCAAACTAGTATTATCATGGATGTCTGGTTTGACATTAAAGCGACCCTTGAGGAATGAATGTAGTGGCTGCATGAAAAATGGATCTGGAAAGCCATTGGCCGACTCTGTGTCAGCCAAAGCATTGCATTGAAGCTTCCAGATCCATTTACGCCGTTTTGATTTGCGCGCAAGGTTCAAGCACATCGAGACAGTATCGGAATTTTTTCTAACCGCATATAAACCCGCAACCGACTGCAGAAGGTGAAATTATTTGCGACCCGAAGCGATACGAAGCAGTAGCCGTATCTTCCTCGCCAAAAAGAATCCCATAAATCTTGCCTTTGACTTTGGCATAGGTATTTGAAAGGGAGTAAATTTGCTCGGCTTGAGCATCAATTACTCCCGAGTCGAAAATGGCTGTACTTTGTTGTACAGAAAAGTTGCCACCGGGCGGCACAATAATGGTCCAGCCAATCCCTTCATAAGCCCACGATTCTGTAAGGCGAATTGAACTTGGATAATATGGGCTATATCCATACCAGATTGAGTATGTTGTTCCATTAACAATGATTTTGTTACAAACTCCGCCACATGCACCTTGAACACCGCGCGCATGCGTATTCGTGTACCAGATCTGGACTGTGGCATCGCTATAGGGCAATGAACCATTTGCACTGTAGTAATCATGCAAAACAATAGCTGTCGGCCCGTCTATTTCAGGAACCGTGTCAACCGCGCTCGTTTGGGTTACTTGACTCGCAATTGGTTGAACTAGATTTGCTATTGCGGCCTGGCTATTCGTTTTTGCGCCTCCTATTCCCACAATTGCATAGTCGTTTGTTTGCTTCAAAATCTTGACTGTTGTTGCTCCGGCGCGCGTGACTTGAGATAGAGTACTGTCGGGGGTAGGTCCATCCGCCCGCACCACACTCGGTGCGACACTCACTGCTAACACTGCCAACGCCAACACCGCCAAAACCTTGAACCATTTCATTGCAGACCTCTATGTTCGAGATATTCACCGCGTCCCGCGCGATGGTATCCCTTCTATACCACACCTCCTCTCGATTTGTGCTTGCCGAAAGTGGCAACTCGACATTGCCACATGCGGCAATGTCGAGTTGCCACTTTCGGCAATATACAGGTTGCCGTTTTCGGCAAGTTCATTTCTCATCCGCCCCATATGATTCCTGCATTTCACGCAAGCGTTTTTCGCCCAGCCCATTTTCGAGCGCCCATACCACCGCTTGCGTGCGTTCCTGCACGCCGATTTTTTCCATCACATCCTGCAAATGATGACGCAGCGTGCGCGGCGCAATCTGCAATGTTGTCATGATTTCCGCATCCTACGCCGAGCCAATTTTGCGCCATTATATTTGCAAATGCTCCCACTCCAAACCAAAATTAAATGCCGCTATCGCACACTGAAATATTCGCGATATAATAAACTCAACTCGCGAATCACAAATTGTAAATCAGCAATCGAAAATCGAAAATCAAAAATCAAAAATCAAAAATCTCACTCTCACCCGGAGCGTCTCTTATGGAACAATCACCAAAGCTCACGGCTGCCCCCGCGCCCTTTGACCGCGCGGCGGATATTTTGAAATTTGAACCGAATCCCCTCGACGCGATTTTCGCGCCGAAAAATGTCGCCGTCATTGGCGCGACCGAAACACAGGGCAGCGTCGGACGCACGATCCTGTGGAACCTCATTTCCAATCCGTTCGGCGGCACCGTCTTTCCCGTCAATCCAAAACGTCCTTCGATTCTCGGCATCAAAAGTTATCCGAGCATCAAGGACGTTCCCGCGCGCGTTGACCTCGCCGTCATTGTCACCCCCGCGCCAACCGTCCCCGACATCATCGGCGAATGTGTGCAGGCGGGCGTGCGCGGCGCGATTATTATTAGCGCGGGATTCAAAGAAATCGGCGAAGCGGGCGCGGAACTCGAGCGCCGCGTGATGGAAAATGTTCGCGGGGTAGCAACGCGGGGTGGGGTAGGAACGGAACCAAGTTCCGTTCAAACCACCCTGACCTCGAA
>JAJTXZ010000046.1 GCA_021463195.1 Anaerolineae bacterium | reverse complement strand
AACTGTCATTTCGAGCGGAGGCGAGAAATCTCGACCTTGCGCGTCAAACGAGATTTCTCATTGCATTCGAAATGACAATGGCTGCTCCCTGACTTTGTGTCAGCCCTACGCGATTCGTTGACAGCGCTTTCATTTCACGTTATCATCGCGGACGTATGAATCTGCTTGACCGTTTGCCGTTGGCGGCGTTGGTCGCTGCCTTGCTCGTTTTTACGCTGCTCTTGTTTTTGCTGATTACGTCGGGCGTCGGCTTGGCGCAGCCGGTTAATGCGGTTTTTTTGCTCGCGCTGGTGACGGGCATCTTGTTTTTGTTTTTGGCGCAAAATCCGAATAATGAAAATGCCGCGCTGCTGTTGTGGTACAACGCGGGCGCATGGGGCGCGGCGGCTTTTTTGAATTTTCAAATGCTCGGTCTGCCGATATTGGTTGTGGCAGCGCTTGCCGCGGGCGGCGCGTTCTGGATTGAACGCACGAGCCGCGCGTTTTCGTTTATTGGACCGGCGCTATTTATCGGCGTGGCGTTGTCGCTGGTGATTCTCGCCCGAATGTTGACGATGTGAGAGCTATGGCAAAGCCGTTGATTTTATTGACGAACGATGATGGGGTGGATTCGCCCGGTTTGTATGCGGCGGTGCGCGCTCTGCGCGGTTTGGGCGAGATGATGATTGTGGCGCCGCGCGCGCAGCAGTCTTCCAAAGGGCGTTCCTTTGTATGGAATCAACGCGCGGTCACGCGCTCGACGCTGCGCGTAGCTAATACGCGCGTACAAACGATTGCGGTGGACGCATCGCCTGCGGTGTGTGTGCGCTATGCGTTATTGCTAGAGACGCCGCGCCGTCCCGCGTTGGTCGTAAGCGGCATTAATTATGGCGAAAATTTGGGCAGCGGTTTGACGATTAGCGGCACGGTGGGCGCGGCATTGGAAGCGGCGGCGGATGGCGTGCCGGCGCTGGCGGTCTCGCTGGAAATGGACCGTCAGTATCATTTATCGCACAGCGCGGAAATTGATTTCGCGATCGCGGCGCAATGGACGCGTAAATTGGCGGAACAAATTTTGACGCGTGATTTGGCGCGTCTCGCGCCGGTGGTGAATGTGAATGTGCCGAGCGACGCGAACCGCGACACAAGCGGACGCGTGACGCGCGCGTCGCATCAAGCGTATTTTCGTTCGACGGTTCAGAACGGTCGTCTCGTCGGTTATGATATTATGGTCAATCGCGAAACATTGGAGCGCGATTCGGATATTCACGCCGTATTGGTGGACCGCGTTGTTTCAGTGACGCCGGTGACGTATGATTTGACCGCCCATGCGGCGCTGCGCGAGTTTAGAGCCACTTTAAAGGCGTTGGCGCATGGACATTGACAGCGAGATTGCCCATTTGGCGCGCGTCTATGGCGAACCGGAGCGCATGACGTTTGAATTTTCAAACGTGTCGGCTTATTTTGGCGAATGGGTGAAACGCTTGACGCGCCGTCGCGGAGAAATTATCTTGGTCGTGCCGCGCGCGGCGAACCAAACGCTGCTGCATAGGAAACCGCATTATCCCGAAGAGGTATATCGGCTGCCAACGGGCGGCATTCATCACGGCGAAGCGGCGGATGACGCGGCGCGACGCGAGACGTATGAGGAAATCGGGTTTCATCCCGCATCGCTGCGCTTGTTGGGGGTGTTGGAAAATATTTTTGAATTGCGCGACAAGAAATTGTATTACCCGTCGTTTGTCTTTCGGACGGAATTGTTTGTCGGAACGCCGCAGCCAACTGACGCGACCGAGTTAATTTCGGACTTTGCGGAAGCGGACGCGTTTGAGCTACAACTGGCCGCTCAGTTTCTAGAAAGTTTACCGGGACAGTGGCGTGAATGGGGCAAGTTTCGCGCGGCGGCGCATCGTTGGCTGGCGCCGCGCTTGCAAGTCTGAGGAGGCGCGCTATGGACATCGGTCGCATTTTTACGCGTTCGTTGGAATTGATGTGGCAATATAAATTCCTATGGATTTTCGCGTTGGTGATGGGCTTGACCAGCGCGGGCATAAGCGGTCCGAATTTTTCGTCTCAATTTAATCGTTCCAACAATCTATTCGATTTCCGCGTTGAACCGATGCTAGTGGTGTTTGCGATCATTATCGGACTCGTCATGGCGTTGATGTGGCTCGGGTTGATTTTTTATTTTCGTTTTGTCGCGCGCGGCGCGCTGGTGGATACGGTGCGCGCGGCGGAACAGCAAATGCAACCGACGCTGCGCGCGGCGTGGCAGAGCGGCAGAAAATTTTATGCGCGCCTATTGGGCTTGGGTTTATTGATCAACGTGCCATTGGCGCTGGGCAGCATCATTTTGATTTTGCTCGGTCTAACTCCATTGTTGACCCAAATCATCGCGCGGCGCGGTTTTGGCGGTATGGCAGCTAGAGATTTCATGCTCTATATGTTAGCGACGCTCTTGCCGTTCGGTTGCGTGATAGCATGCCTGATCATTTTGGGCGTAGTGATTCATCCCATATATGAAATGGCGGTGCGCGCGATTGTGCTGGAAGATTTGCCAACGCGCCAGGGCTTGCGGCGCGGCATTGAGCGCACGCGCGCGCAGTCGGGCAATGTGTTGGTTGTCTATCTCTTGCTGATTGGCGCGCGCTTTGGCTATGGGATGCTGACCGCGCTGGTGATGGTTCCGCTAAGCGTGTTTGGAATAATCGGCGTGTTGGGCATCTTTCGCGATAATTGGAATGCGCTGCTGGTCATTGGTTTGCTCGCGCTAATTCCGTTGTGGCTGTTCGTTGGCGCGCTCGAGGGAATTTTTCAGTTGTTCGAGTCCAATGTTTGGACCGAGGCGTATCTTGCGATGAACCAAAAAGAGCGCGACCAAGCGACAACATGAATAAGGCGGCGCGCCAGCGCCGCCTTATTTTTTCTCGACCCCGCGCGTCAAAAGCACTTTTTCGATTTTCGGCCCCTGCATTTTGAGAATCGTGAATTTCACATTGCCGATGCGCGTGACTTCGCCTTCTTTTGGCACGCGACCCAAGCGCGTCAAAAGCAAACCCGCGAGCGTTTCGTAATCATCCGATTCGGGCAAATCGAGTTTAATCATCTCGTTCGCCTCGTCCACGCTGAGCATGGCATTGACTTCGAATTGACCGTCCTCTAGGCGGCGCACTGCTGGCGCGCTGGCGGTCAATTCATCGCTCACCGGCCCAACCACTTCTTCAATCAATTCCTCAATCGTCACCATGCCAGCCGTGCCGCCATATTCATCCAACACAATCGCCAGTTGAATTTTCTGACGCTGCATTTCGCCAAACAGCGCGCCGATCGCTTTGGTTTCTGGCACATAGAGCGCGGTGCGCATCAAGCTAGCCAAAGGTTGCTGTCGCGCGCCCGGCCCTTTTGCCATCGCGCGCAAAATGTCCTTGACCCAGACAAAACCGACAATGTTATCCAGCGCGCCGTTGTATACCGGAAAACGGCTGTGACTCACTTGCGCGAATAACGCGAGAAAATCTTGGATGGTGGCATTCTCTTCGACCGCGCGCATGGATGTGCGCGGAATCATTACCTCGTTCACCTGACGGTCGGCAAACTCGAAAGCGCGTTCCGCGAATTGACGTTCAACCGGCTCCAATTCGCCGCTCGCCGCGCTGGAACTCACAAGCATTTTTAATTCTTCCACAGAATGGACGAGTTGATGTCCCTGCGGCGGATTGAGTTTGAACAAGCGGAGCAAGCCGTTGCCGGCGCCGTTCAAGAGCCAAATCGCCGGTCGAAAGATATTCTCAAACAAAATCATCGGGCGCGCGACAACGAGCGATGATTTTTCAGGATAACTCAACGCCACCGATTTGGGCGCGAGTTCGCCAATGACGACGTGC
Source organism: Anaerolineae bacterium (assembly GCA_021463195.1). Taxonomy (GTDB): domain Bacteria; phylum Chloroflexota; class Anaerolineae; order UBA4142; family SHND01; genus SHND01. The sequence goes on along the minus strand of JAJTXZ010000046.1, from coordinate 35,163 downwards.
AAAAAAGTGATAATCGAAAACGCGATGATGGTGGAAATAATCGCTGTCGTCGCGTGCGAGAGCAGCGATTCTGGCACCATGCCGAATAACGGTTCGATGAGGTGCGAAATCGCGGGTTCGCCAATCCAACCGAGCGCCAGCGAAGCGATGGTGATACCCAACTGCGTCGCGGCGATGAAACGGTCGGGGTCGTGAATGACATGCTTGACCGTGCGCGCGTTTACATTGCCTTGCGCGACCAATTCTTCGATGCGCGTTTTACGGACGCTCACGAGCGCGAATTCCGCCGCGACAAAAAAAGCGTTGGCGAGAATGAGCAGGACGGCAAGTCCCAACAGCGAAAAATCCAAAAGGACAGTATTCATATCTTCCAAACCGGGCGCGGTCACAAGGGCGCGGGTGACGCTGCCGCCGGACATGATTTGCAAATCAACGTTTATTCTACTACAGTTGTGGATGATGACTAGCGCGTCTGCATGCGGCAAAATTATATTGTTTGGCGAACACGCGGTGGTGTACGGGCGTCCCGCGCTCGCCGCGCCGCTCACGTTGCTGCGCGCGCGCGCGCGCGTCGAACCGCGCGCGCAGTCCGGCATTTTGATACACGCGCGCGAGCTCGGACGCGTATATGAATTGAGCGCCGCGACGCCGGACGACGCGCTGGCGCGGCTGACGCGACTCACGCTTGACGCGCTGAACGCATCCGCTAATCTAAGCATCGAGATTGAATCGGATATTCCGATGGCGAGCGGTTTTGGCAGCGGCGCGGCGATTTCCACCGCGCTGGCGCGCGCGCTAGCCGCGTTTTTCGATAAATCTTTGACGCCGCTCGAAATTTCCGAACTGGTCTACGAGACCGAAAAACTGTATCACGGCACGCCGAGCGGCATTGACAATACCGTGATCGCGTTCGAGCAGCCCATTCGGTTTACGCGTCGTCCGCCGCCCGCGCGGAATGAAATCGCGCCGTTCCTCATCGCGCGCCCGTTCACGCTCATGATTGCGAATACAGGCATCGCGAGTCCGACCAAAATCACAGTCGGCGACGTGCGCCGCGGCTGGCAAATGGATCCTGCGACGTACGAGAAATTATTTGACGCGATTGGCGAAATTGTGGCGCAAGCGTCAAGCGCGTTGGCGCGCGGTGAAAACGCGCGTTTGGGCGAATTGATGACGCGTAATCAACTCGCGTTGAGCGCGTTAGGCGTATCGTCGCGTGAAATTGAAAAATTATTGGACGCGGGTCTGCGCGCGGGCGCGCAGGGCGGCAAACTTTCGGGTGGCGGCCGCGGCGGCAATGTGATTTTTATGATTGACCCGCGCGACGCGGAAAATATAAAACGCGCGCTGCTGGACGCAGGCGCGGCGAGTGTAATGGTCACGGAGGTTGGCGCAAAACATTGACCAGCGCAAACGCGGCGCGGTCAATGTTTTGCTGCCGCAATAATCAACACGATGAATGCTATGGAACGCATGACGCGGCGACTCAAGGGCGAACCGGTTGATCGCGTGCCGAACTTTGACATTATGATGACTTTTGCCGCGCACTATATTAAAAAACCGCTGCGCGAGTATTATTTGGATTATCGCGTGTTGGTGGACGCGAATATGGCGATGTTGGAAAATTTTGATTTGGATATCGTCCAAGCGATTTCGGACCCCTACCGCGAAACACATGATCTTGGCGGCGCGATTCTTTTTGAACCCGACCACAATCCGATGTGTCCTGTCCCGCCGATACGCGAATATGACGATGTGAAGAAATTGACGTTTGTCGCGCCAGAGGATGGTCCGCGTATGAGCGATCGTTTAAAGGCGCTGCGCGCGTTTCGCGAACGCGTGGGTGGCGAGACGCCTATTATGGGCTGGGTGGAGGGCGCGTTCGCGCAGGCGGCGGATGTGCGCGGCATCAATGAAATTATGGTGGATGTTTCCATTGAGCCGACTTGGGTGGTAGATTTGTTGGAACAGCTGGTCGAAGTGGAAATCGCGTTCGCGCGCGCTCAAGTTCAGGCGGGCGCGGATATTGTGGGGTTGGGCGACGCAGTGGCTTCGATGGTCAATCGCGAGATGTATCAAAAATTCGCGCTGCCGTACGAAAAGCGAATTTTCGCGGCGGTGCGCGAGATGGGCGCGCTGAGCCGTCTGCACATTTGCGGGCGCACAACGCATCTGTTGGATTTGATGCCGCAGTGCGGCGCGGACATTATTGACGTGGATTGGATGGTGCCGTTCGACAAGGCGTCGGCGATTTTCCGCGACCGCGTCGCGATTTGCGGCAACTTTGACCCTGTCGTCGTGATGTTGCAAGGCACGCCCGATGATGTGCGGCGCGCGACGAAATATTGCATTGACATAGGCGGCCCGCGCATGTTTAGCGCGGGCGGCTGCGAAATTCCCGATGGCACGCCGCATGAAAATTTGCGGGCGCAGAATGAGGTGTTGGCGAATTAAAATTCCGCGCCCATTTTATTTTCAGTGGCTTTGGTCCACAACTCTTGCGCGCTCGCGCGATTCGTATCCGTCACCGCGCCCAACATGCCCGCGAGTTCGTCAAGACGCGCTTGCGCTTCAAGCGCTTGCGCGTGCGTCACCGTATGCTCGCCCACCACCTGTTTGCGAATATGAAAATGTTCGTCGCCATACGCGGCGATTTGCGGCAAGTGCGTGATACATATCACCTGATGAGTATGCGGCGCGGTAAGGTCCCACAATTTTTTGCCAACGACGGCGCCGACGCGTCCGCCAATCCCCTGGTCAATCTCGTCAAAGATGAGCGTGGGCGTGCGGTCCGCCGCGCCCAATACCGCCTTTAGCGCCAACATCAAACGTGAAGTCTCGCCGCCCGACGCGATTTTCGCCAAAGGTTTCAACGGTTCGCCGGGATTGGGCGATACCATGAATTCCACCTTGTCAATGCCGGTCGAATCGAATGAAAAATATTTATCGCCGACGCCGAGTCCGTTCGCGTCTTCAACGCGATTCAGCGCGACAGCGAATTTCGCTTTTTGCATTCCCAAATCTTGCAGTTCATTCTCGATGCCGCGCGCGAGCGTTTCTGCCGCCGCTTGCCGCGCTTGCGAAAGTTTTCCCGCGAGCGCGCCCGCGTCGTGAACTAGTTTCGCTTCTTGCGCGCGTAATTCATTCATGCGCTCTTCGGAATGCGTCACCGCGTCCAATTCTTGCTGCGCCGTTTTGCCAAATTCCAAAACTTGTTCAATCGTATCGCCGTATTTGCGTTTCAGTCGAAAGATGAGATCGAGACGGTCTTCGATTTGTTCAAGTCGTTTCGGATTGAATTCGATGCTGTCGCGATAGCCGCGCAGCGTGCGCGCCACATCATCCATTAACGCGCCCGCGCTTTCGGTCTGTTCGAGCAGTGTTTTGATTTCAGGGTCGTATTTTTCCATCGCGCGCACGGCTTGGAGCGCTTGATTTAATAAATCGAGCGCGCCATTCTCTTCATCGCCGCCGCCATATAGCGCGTGATACGCTTCATCCGCCAAGGTCGCGCGTGTTTCCGCGTGCGCGAGCAAATCGCGTTCGGTTTTCAATTCCGCTTCTTGGTTCGCTTTTAATTTGGCGTCGCCGATTTCTAGAATAATGAATGTGAGGCGGTCAATTTTGCGCGCGGTCTCGCGCGCGTCTTTATGCAAATCACGCAGCTCTTGCCGCGTCTTGCGCAGCTGCCGCGCGAGTTTTGCGACTTGGGCGCGCTGCTCCCACAGATTGCCATAGCGGTCGAGCAAATCAATATGTTCTTTAGGACGCAGCAGCGAAAGATGTTCGCTCTGTCCGTGAATATCCACCAGCTTGTCGCCGATTTGTTGCAAGACCGCGCCCGTCACGGCGCGACCGTTAATGCGTCCCGTCGCGCGTCCGGCGCGATGCAATTCGCGCGCGAGAATCAGCGGGTCTTCCGCGAGCGTGATGCCGTTTTCTTCCAATTCGGGTTCGAGTAGCGCGCGCACCTGCGGACTAGGCAGGAAAATGCCTTCGACGCGCGTTTCCGTCGCGCCCGCGCGAATTAATTCGCTCTGCGCGCGTCCGCCGAGCAAGAGCGTGAGCGCGTCGAGGATGATGGATTTGCCCGCGCCCGTTTCGCCGGTGAGGACATTAAAGCCCGGCGCGAATTTCAAATTTAATTGATCAATGATGGCGAGATTAGAGATGGTGATTTCGACTAGCATTGCGGCTTATGGACTGCGGCGGGCAGCTTGTTCGATGTGAGCGCGTTGCATCTGCTCGCCGCAATTTAAAATTTGAAATTTTTAGGCGCGCAGGCGCGCAAAGGTTGTGCTAAGCGCGAGCGCGAGAAAAATCCAAAAGCCCAAATTCAATAACGTCACACCCAAGCGCCCTTGCGACAAGAGCGCCGGTAGAAATAAAATGGCGAGCGCGCCGAACGTAATCGCCGCGCAAGTCGCCAGCCCAAGATAGCGGCCGCGTCTTTTGCCGCAGAGGCGACGAATCACCTCTGAAATAATGCCGCCGGCGAACGGTCCCGCAAAGATAGCGATGATGATAGAGAAAAAGCCAAAGTTCAAGAGCAGCATGACGAACGCGCTGACGCCGCCCAACACGACGCCGATGACGCTCGCAAGCGCGTAATCGAATGGCGTGGCGGTGTAATAACCCGCACGTTGTTCGCCGAGACATTCTTTGCAGCGATAGCCGACGGGTGTGCGCTGCACGCATCTAAGGCACATTGGTCTGCCGCACTTGTTGCAGCGCAAGAGCGTTTCGGTTTGCGGATGATTGACACAATAGAGTTTGGCTTGCGTAGTTGGTTCGGTTGTAAAAGACATAGCGTATTTCCAGTTCAAGGGTGGGTGAATCCCTTGTAGAACATTTGTCTGATTTTACCACAAAAATATAGCGGACGATTACTCACATCTCGAAAATGTAGCGGATTTTCAGACCCTAAGAATTTTCGAAAACCCTTAGGGTCTGAAAGTTCGAGTAAGCACCAGAAATATAGCGGGCGATAATGCAGCTCATGCGCCGAATAGACGCGCGAAGAGTTCATTGCCAAAATATAAAAACGCGCCGCCCGCGAGAATTAAATAGGGGCCGTACGGAATCGCCATGTAGGCGGAATAACCGCGTCGTGTCGCGAGCCGTATCAAAATCACCAGCGCCGCGCCGATGCCGCCCAGTAAAATCGCGTAAATCAGGACGTAAATGATGGCGGGAAAACCGACGAGCGCGCCGAGCAAACCCGCGAGTTTTACATCGCCCATGCCGAACGCGACGGTATTGATTTTTTGCGCGCGTCCACGATTAATCAAGCGCAAAAATAACGCGCCTAAATAATAGATGCCGAGCGTCACGCCATAGCCGACAATGATGCCGAGAAACGACAGCCAATATATTTTCAAGTCGAGTGTCGCCAGCGTCGCGCTCGGACCGCCGAGCAAAAGTGGACTGACCAAAAACGCCAGCGCCGTCATTGGCAGTGAAATGACATTCAGAATTAATTTGTGTTCGAGATCAATGACGGCAATCAACAATAGGATGGCGCTAAAAAAACAGAGTAGCGCCAAATAAATGCCAAAAGGATAGCGCGTCGCCAGCCAGAAAAAAAGGACTGCCGCGCCCAACTCGACCAATGGCGCGCGCAGCGATAGCGGCGCGCCGCATTGCGCGCATCGCGCGCGGCGAAAAACGAAACTCAAGCTGCCGCTCAGTTGGATGCTCGCGCGCGGCGCATTGCAATGCGAACATTGCGGCGGCGCCAGAATAGCGCGCCCGGCGGGTAAATTGTCCGCCGCGCGATTGATGAATATACCGCTCAAGCCGCCGAGCAGAAAAAATAAAAGGTCGGTCATGTCAAATAATTTCTACTTTTGCTTTTTTCGTGTATCATCTTGCTATGCTTTCGACCGAAAACCGTTATAGCGCGCAGCTGCCATTCGAGCAGCTGAGTTTATTGGCGGGGATGAATGTTTTGGGATTGACGCTTTCGTTGTTATTGACGCTGCCGTCGCGCATCTTTGAGTTTACATTTTTCGGCTCTAAAGCGACCGTCGAATTTTCGGGCGCCTGGCTGTTCGCGCTGCTGTTGAGCGTCCTGACGGCGGCGGGCGTCGAATCTATCATGCGCGCGCATCCGCGCGTTCATTTGTCCGCGACTCAATATACTTTTATTCTTTGGATTTTGCCGTGCATTCTTGTCGCCGGGACCGCGCTCACGCTGCCGCTGCTGCGCGCTTCGGGGCTGTTGGCGTTTTTGACGATTGCGGGCGCGGGCATGCTCTTGGTCTTGGTCGTGTTGGGCGAATATCTTTCTGTTGATTTACAAGACCGCGCGTACGCGTTTGCGCGGCTCGGTTTGAATCTCGCGGTGTATCTTGCCGCGTTCGCGTTGTTTCAATCCATTTACGCGTTCAAATTGCGTAGTCTCTTGTCGGCGCCGTTGGTTGGAGTGGTCGCGGCGCTATTGACTTTGGAGCTGCTGCGCTCGGGTGAGCAAGATGTGCGTCGCACTTGGTTATACGCCGCGATCATTGGTCTCTCGATGGGCGAAATTTTGTGGACAATCAATTATTGGAGTGTGGGCGCGCTGCCGGGCGCGCTCGTCCTGTTGATTGCGTTTTATCTCTTGACCGGCTTTGCGCAGCAATATCTTTTACGCAAATTGAATTGGCATACGGCTTTGGAATTCGCGCTGGTGACGGCGTTTACGATATTTATTATCGCGCGCCGCATGTTTTGAATACGCGCGCTTTAGCCGTCAAGTCGCGCGAGCGTTTCTTTTTTATCCGGCGTCAGTCCAACGGTTAGCGCTAACGCCGAACCCACAATCAAAACTCCCCCGACGATTTGTAAAAATTCAAGCGTTTGTTGATAAATCAAAAACCCCGCCAAAGCCGCCACAATTGGTTCAATCGTCGCAATTACGCTCGCGACGCTCGCCGACACTGTGCGCAGTCCGACATTGTACAACGCGTACGACCCCAACGTCGGGCCGAGACATAATCCCAATAGCGCAAACCATATTGTCGGCTGCGTCCACAGCGCGCGATAGTCCACCGGCTCGATGCCGGGCAAGGTCATAAATTGTAGCGGCAACAAAAATAGCGCGCCAAAGACTAGCGAATACAATACGGTTGTCCACGGCGAGGTTCGCCCCGACAGATATTTGCTGCAGAGCGTAAAAATGCCATACGTAAAACCAGCCGCCGCGCCCACCAAAATACCCCATAAATTCAAGCGCAGCGCCGCCGAGTCGTACACGCGCGCGACCAATGCGCAACCGACGAATGAAACAAGCACCGCGCCGATTTTGCGCGCGGTTAATGGTTCGCGCCACAGCCGCCACGCGACGAGCGTGACGAACGCGGGCGCGGTGTACAACAAAACCGAAGCGGTGGCGACATTGGTGAGAAAAACGGCTTCGGTATTTAATACGTAAAAGGCGGCGATACCGACCAAGCCAAAAAACAGCAGCGCGGGCAAGAGCGCGCGCGGCAAACGCATTGCCTCGCGTTTCCAAATAAATAACGCGCTCGCCACCATGACGGCTGAGAGCCCCGCGCGCAAGATGCCGATGGTCAGCGCCGACAAGCCATAGTTGAAATGCAGCACACTAAAAAAAATGCCGATCGTGCCCCACATGCACGCCGCGCTGACGATGCGTAAATAATCACGTATCACAATTCCAAGTCGCTGCCCAAACCTAGCGCCTCGGCGCGGCGCAAAAGCGCTTGCGCGATGGCGGCATCTTGCACCGCATTGCCGACGGACTTGAAAAACGTGATTTCATTCGCGTTTACGCGCCCCGCCTTTTTGCCGCTTGTGATTTCGCCCAACTCGCCGTACAAATCCGCTTCTTTCAAAATGCCCTCGTCCAGCGGTTGAATCAAATCGCCCGCTTCGGCGAGCGCGCCGCTGTACGCGTCCACCACAATTTTGTCGCAGCGTTTAATAAAAGCGCTGTCCGTCTCGCGCGCGTCGGGCGTGAACGAACCAATCGCGTTGACATGCGTGCCCGGTTTCACCGCGTTGCCATCAAAGAGCGGCGTCTTGGAAGTCGTCGCGCAAGAAATAATATCCGCTTGGCGCACCGCGTCCGATACATCGGACACCACGCGCAAATCGGCGGGCAGTTCCGGGAATTCGCGCAGCGCGTCCAGCATGGCTTGCGCTTTGCCCGGCGTCGTGTCATACACATCTACGCGTTCCAATTTCCGCGCCGCGCACAACGCGCGTAATTGCGTGCGCGCTTGCGCGCCCGCGCCGAATACAAGACCGCGGCGCGCATCGGCGCGCGCCAACGCGACGGTTGCCGCGCCGCAGCCCGCGCCGGTTCGCAGCGCGGTCAACGCGCTGCCCTCAATTAACGCGAGCGCGCGTCCGGTGGACGCTTCCAAGACGACGACGACGGCATGAATCAAGGGCAAGCCGCGTTGCGCGTTATCGTTATACACATTGACGATTTTGATCGCGAGCGCGTCGGTGCCTTGAATATAGGCAGGCATAAAAAGCGCGACGCCATTATATTGCGGCACCGGTAATTGCGAACGCAGCGGCACAATCGCCTGCTGATTGGATAAACGCGCGAATGCGTCTTGCATTACCTCAATCGCTTGCGACATGGTGAGCGCTTTTTGAACATCCGCGCGAGAAAGAATCCGCATCGAGACACCTCTGAAAATAGATAACGAATTTATAATCTGCCAACGCGCGTCCACATCTTTACTCGTCACGCGCGCGGGTGGCATACAGAGCTGTTGCCAAGTAGGTTGACGCGACAGCTGTCATTGCGAGATAGGCATACTCTTGCGTATGTATAGTCACAGAAAATCAAGTTTCTGCGCAGGAACAAAGCAATCTTGCTGGTCATGTAGGAGATTGCTTGGCAAGGGTGGTGGCTTGCAATAACATATTCCGCGATTTGCAAGCGCCGCGGTGTGGCATGTTGTTGACTTGATTAGCGCGGCGACACACGACTGTAATTGTACACAATTCGCGCGGGTTTGGATAGCCGGGCGCGATAAAAAAAACGGGACACTCTCATTCGAGAATGTCCCGTTGCACTTGCGATGAAATCTCTATGGGTCAACAAAACCGCCGGTCAAAGTAAAGCGCGCGATCGCGGTATTGCCGGTCGAATCGCCGCGACAGGACATGGCATATTCGCCCAGCGCGCCTTCGCTATTTAACGGCGCCATGGTTGTGACGCTGTCGCTTTGGGCTACGCCGCCGATGATGAGCGTTAGCTTGTACTTTTCATAGTAATTGCCCGCAACGAAAGAGAATCCGATTTCGCCCGCGGTATTCGCGAGAATGGGTTGGTCGCGGTAAAAGATTGTCGTACCCGAAAACGTGACAAAGTATTCTTCCGGATAGCCGATGGTGCGCCCTTGCGGTGTAGTCAACCAGCAGGTGACGTGTTCATTGGCGCCGAAACCCGAGCCGGCGAAATTGATCGTGCCAAACATCGCGCTCGCGCTTGTTGGGTCGGCTGTCAGCCAGGCATTGGTCGCCACCGGATTGCCAATGACAGTAATCCAGGTCTCTGCGCCATTGCCGCTGCTATTGCCGCGCGCGACAAAACGCCAATTACCTTCGCACGCGTACGGCGTAAAAGAGACTTGCGTCGTGATTTCGCCGGCTTGATTCGCTTTGACATCGCCATAATACTGCGCGCCTAATCCGTCATAGATGGGCGCGTTGATATCCGCTTTGACATACAAGCCGCCAACTCCCGGCGCAACTATGCCTTGATGGATGCTGTTATGGCGTGTCATAGTTGGACAGCCGCCGCCGGCAGGTTCAGCCCAGATGGTTACCACTTCGCCGGGCATAAAGTTGTCGCCGGCAAGCGTCACTGGGTCGCTAAAGTTGACGTCGCTAACATAGCCGCCCGGGAAATCGTAATGCAGATATGCTTGTTTCGGTTTATTGATGGTGGAAGGATTGGCGGAAAAAGACGCGCCGCTCACGCCTTCCGTGCCGCCGGTGATAGTAAAGGTCGTCTCGCCGCGATGGAGCACGGTTTTGGCGAGCCCCAATTCTTCGGCGACGAAACCCCAAGCGCCAACTTGAAGCGCAATATTAACGTATTTCGATGGTTGAACATAGGTGACGGAGCCATCTTCTTTGACTTTGATGGCGCCGGAACTGTCATACAGCTGGGTGGCGACGCCAGTCGGCTCGACGAGATAGGCGTACACATAACTCGCAGGCGTATAGCCCCAGCATGTAATGACGAAGGTTGTGCCGATGGGACCCGAAGACGGGTCCGAAGAACACGTGGCGTCTGCCGCAGCATAGGTGGTTGTATGCGGAACGACCGCGAGTCCTAAAAGAAAAAGAACTGCAACGAGCGCGGACAAGATGCGTTTCATCAGGATTCTCCTTAAAATAGCATTGCTAAATACTGGTCTCAACTCAGAACTAGATGTTTCACCTCCTTGACGCGTTAGCATGGATTGTTTCTAGCGCTAAATAAATTGCGCGTCAAGCTCGATTATCTGGTGATTACCCGCATCTCGAAAACGTAGCGGATTTCCAGACCTCAAGAGTTTTCGAAAACCCATAGGGTCTAGAAATCCGGGCAATCACCAACGATTATTTGCCGGCGTAGCTTGCGTATCCGCCCGCAATCGCGTTGGAACCAGTCTCAAGCGGTCTGGTCCAAATCTATCAGCGCGGCGCATAAAACGCGCGCGCCGCGCGCGATTTCTGCGGACGATGAATATTCGCGCGGGTCATGGCTCACACCTGCGCGGCTTGGAATAAAAAGCATGCCCGCGGGCGCGACGCGCGCGATATGCGCGGCATCGTGGCCCGCGCCGCTTGGCATTTTTACGGCGTCAATGTTTTCCGCCGCGCACACGCGCTCTAACGCGTTTACAATTTCGTTGGCAAACGTCACGGGCGTTTCATCGGTCAGCGTGGTTATGGCGATGTCGCTGTCGCGTTTTGACGCAATCCATTTCAGCGCGCGCTGGATCGCCGCGACGCATTCGCGTTTCGCGTCCGCGTCGGCGCTGCGAATATCGGCGCGCAGTTCCACGTGTCCCGGAATCGAATTCATCACATTCGGTTCCGCTTGAATCACGCCGACGGTGCCGACGACTTGGCGTGGCGCGAATTCATTCGCAAGGCGTTCGATGGCTAGAATTATCTCGGCGGCGGCAGCCAATGCGTCGCGCCGCATGTTCATCGGCGTCGTGCCAGAGTGATTTTGTTCGCCGCTCAAAATAATCTGCAACCGCGTCGGCGCGGCGACGGCGGTGACGATGCCAATGGGTTTGCCTGCGCGTTCCAGCGTTGGACCCTGTTCGATATGCAATTCCACAAAGGCGCGCACGCGCGTCCAATCATAACGCGCCGCGTCAATATCTTTATATGTCGCGTCCAGCGCCGTGCGTTCCGTCGCGATTTTTGCGCCCGTTTCCCAGCCCTTTAATTCCTGAATCGCGCGCGCCATCAAAACTTTGGAACGGTCGCGCGCGAACAATTCCTGTTTGGAGATGGGCGCGCCGCTCATTACGCGACTGCCAAAACCATAGCCCGCGCCAAAGCGCGCCGATTCCTCCATCGCGAAATTTATAATACGCAATGGCGCGTTCAAACCGCCGCGCGCGTGAATGACGCGCGCGCATTCTACCGCGCACAACATTCCGACAATGCCATCGTACTTGCCCGCGTTGACCACCGTGTCAATATGCGACCCGCACGCCAGAATGCGCGCGTCAGGATTTTTGCCGCGTAGCGCGCCGATGAGATTGCCCACTGCGTCGCGCTGAACGTCCAGCCCCGCCTCTTGCATCCACGCGCGCAATAGTTCGCGTCCTGCCGCGTCTTCGCGCGTGAACGCGAGGCGCGTCACCCCCCCCTGCGGTGTGCGCCCGATTTCGGATAATTGTTCAATGTGACGCGCGATGCGTTCGCCGTCAATCGCGGCAAGAATTCGGTTCACGGCATATCGAGTGGCGTAAAAGATTCGCGTCAATCATTTGTAGAAATGCGACGTATCGGTTTTCAAAAATTGTCCCGCGCCTCTCTGCGCGCGCAGCGCGCCATTTTCGACCACAATACGCCCGCGCTGCATCGTCAATTCCACCGCGCCCGTGACTGTTTTATCGTTGTATAAAGTGAACCCCGCTTTGGAATGTTGATTCGCGTTCGTAATCGTCCACGTTTTTTGCGGATCAAAAATCACAAGGTCGGCGTCCGAACCAATTCGGATGGCGCCTTTGCGCGGATACAAGCCATACGTTTTCGCGGGAGTCTCGCTCAGCGCGGCGACGAGCTGCGGCAGCGCGAGATTGCCCTGATTCACGCCGACGTGATAACATATCGGCAGCATTGTTTCGATTTGCGGCGCGCCGTAGGCGGCGTCAAAAAAATCGTCGCGCGTGTTCTTGGCTTTGGGCGCGTGGTCGCTGCCTATCGTCGTGAGAATGCCCTCGCGCAAACCCTGCCACAGCGCGGCGTTGTCGCGCGCGTAACGCAGCGGCGGACCGATTTTCGCGGGCGCGCCGAGTGTCTGCGTCGTTTCATCCGTCAGCGTGAGATATTGCGGACACGTTTCGCCGACGACGCGCCAGCCGTTTTGTCGCGCGCGGCGCAGCGGTTCCAGATTCTCCGCCGCGCTGTTATGGACGATATAGACCGCGCAGCCCATCACCTGCGCGATGCTAATGGCGCGATTCGTCGCTTCGGCTTCCAAGCGCGCGGGGCGCATGGCTGTGAACATTTTTTTGGAATCTAGTCCCGCGCGTTTGTATTTATCCTCCAAATAATCGGTGACGACGCCATTTTCGCAATGCACGTTCACCAAGCCGCGCGCTTGCGCGACGGTATCCATCAACGCCGCCATCCAATAATCATCTGTCATCCATTTCAATTTGGCATAAGTCATGAATACCTTGAACGAGGTGACGCCCAAAGCGAATGCGGCAGGCACATCGGCGATTTGATTGGCAACGTCAAACAAGCCCGCGTGCATACCGAAATCAAGAATGGAATTTTGTATGCCATCGTCGCGAAATGTTTCGCAAATCGAAATAATTTTTTCGTCGGGCTTGACATAGGCATAATGAATGAGCGTCGTGACGCCGCCAAACGCCGCGCTGACAGAGGTATCATATTTGTCGTCCATATAAATCGGATGCGTATGCGCGTCAATGACGCCGGGGAGGATATATTTGCCTTGCGCATCGAGAACGCGGCGCGCGGTTGGCTGTTCAGCGTCAGTTGTCAACGCCGCGATTTGTTCGCCGCGAATGCCGATGTTGGCGCGCGTAATTTTGCCGTCGGCGACGACGAGGCCGTTGGCGATGTAAAGGTCGAATAATTCGGTCATGGGAGAGTCAGCGTTCAAACAAACGCGTTGACGTTTAGGTGAACGCTGTGAGACGTCAAAGGGCGCGCCATGGCGCGCGCGCAATCTTAACGTCAGAGTTTGATTGTGGTATGATGCGAACGATTAAATTTGCAAGATAGTGTTTTTCAAGGAGCGCATGGCTTATGGCATACACAGTCCGCGATTATATGAGTAAACCAATCATTGTGGTAGACCCAGAGACGCCGGTGACGAGCGCGCTTTCGATTATGAAACGGCGTGGGATACATAGCTTGGTGGTTGATTTAACCGAGGGCTCCCAAGTCGCCTATGGAATTATCACTACCACGGATATTCGCGACAAAATCGCGATGCCGAAACGCGACCCAATCGCGACGAATGTTGGCGAAATCATGACGACGCCGGTTCATACCGCGTCGCCGCGCTGGACGCTGCAACAATGCGCCGAAGAGATGCACAAGTTGGGCATTCATCATATGCCTGTTTTGGACGACGATGGTTTAGCGGTCGGCTTGATTTCGGCGACAGACATTTTTTCGGCGGTGGAAGAAGCGGGTTGGGAATCGTTGGGTTGAGTAAGGGCTTGAGATTTAAAATGGAGATCGCATAAAAGCTCGCGCCAGCGAGCTTTTATTTTTTGAGCGTATGCGTACGCGCGGTGTAGCGCTCCAACCGCGCGCGTAAACTTGCGCGCGTGCGTTGTCTCGGCTTGCTGTGTGTTATTCCGCCTCACCATAAATGCTTAACATTGGCGATAGAATTTTGCGGGGAAACAAACCTATCCCGCAAGAAAATTTTCTTGAAACTGTAAAGCGACTTTGAGATGGAATAGTGTAAATCAACGCGCTGAATCAATCGCCGCCAACACGCGTTCGGGCGTCAAGGGCAGCTGCGGCACGCGCGCGCCAATCGCATTTGCGACGGCGTTCGCGATGGCGGGCGCCATCGGCGTCAACGCCGGTTCGCCGATGCCTTTGGCGCCAAAGGGTCCCAGTCCGGTGCCGGATTCTAAAATAATTGTTTTGGTTTCAGGCACGTCGCGCGCGGTGGGCAAAAGATATTCCGCGAATGACGGCGTGAGCGTGACGCCGTTGACGATTTGAACGTCTTCCATTAACGCGTAACCGAGACCTTGCGTCGCGCCGCCTTCGATTTGGCCGGCGACTGCGGCGGGATTCAACGCGCGCCCGACATCGTGACATGCCGCGCTTTTTAGCACGCGTACTTCGCCGGTTTCCAGATCCACCGCGACTTGGACCGCTTGCGCGCCAAACGTGTAATCGGGCCAAATATCGCCTTGCGCGTTATCGGGGTCAAGTTTTTCAGTGAACGGCGCTTTGAATAAAGATAGATTCGCGCGCGGCAATCCTTCCGCCGCGCACATCGCGATTAGCTGCGTGAGCGGCATCTTTTGCGACGCGTCGCTTTTTACAAAAACCGCGCTATCGGCAAAATCAATCTCGGCGGGTTCGCATTCAAAATGCTGCGACGCGCGCTCGGCTAGAGTTTTGCGAACTGCCATTGCGGCTTGGTACGTCGCATTGCCAGACATGTACATTTGTCGCGTCGCCGTCGTCGTGCCTGCGAGCGGCGTCAAGGCGGAATCGGTGCTGTACACGGTAACGCGTTCGAGCGGCACACCCAATACTTCGGCGCTGATTTGGGCGAGCGTATTGATTTGGCCGCCGCCAATGTCGGGGACGCCGCAGCGAATCACAATGCTGCCGTCCATTTCCAAACCAACCCACGCTTGCGAAGTGTCGTGAAACCAAGTGATGCGGCCGTAACTCTGCATGTACGACGCGAGTCCGCGTCCGATTTTTATATTGGGCGCGGAGGGGGGGGGCGTTTCGCCCAACGCGTCCCACGCGCGCTGCGCGCATTCTTCGAGCCATACCGCGCCGCGAAACGCTTGGCCGTTTGGCGTCGTGTCGCCTGCTTGCGCGTAATTGACGCGGCGCACTTGACGCGGGTCCAAATGCAGCGCTTGCGCGATTTCGTCCATGTGCTGTTCGTACGCCACGCATGCTTGCGCCGCGCCAAAGCCGCGAAACGCAGAGGTAAAAGTATTGTTGGTCGCGACCGCGTACGCATTCACGGTGACATGATTGACTTTGTACGGACCGACTGCCGACGACGCGGCGTACAACAAGACATAGGGCGACAAATATACGTACGCGCCCGAATCGGCGATGAGATTGACTTGGGACGCGAGAATGCGCCCGCTGTGCGTCACGCCCGTCTTGTGCGTGATGGTGAAGGGATGGCGTTTGCAGTGCGCGAGAATAGATTCTTCGCGCGAGTACACCATTTTGACGGGGCGGCGCGTTTTTAGCGCGGCGAGACCGATGAATAATTCGACGGTGATATCTTCTTTGCCGCCGAAACCGCCGCCGACGAGCGTCCCCATGATGTGAACTTTATTTTGCGGTAATTGCAGCGCGGCGGCGATGCTGCGAAAATGTTCGACGACTTGGGTACTCACACGAATCGTCAGGGTGCCGTTTTCATCCACCCACGCAATGCCCGCTTCGGGTTCAAGATAGGCGTGGTCAATGAATTGCGTTTTGTACGTGCGTTCGACAATCACGTCCGCGTCGCGCAGCGCGGCGTCCGCGTCGCCTTTGACGATGCGCCAGCGCGCGACAATGTTATCCGGTTCGGTCACAATCGGCGCGCCGGGCTGCATCGCTTCTTCCGGCGTAAACACCGCCGGGTAAGGTTCGTAATCCACCTCGATTAAATCTAACGCGCGTTCGGCGATGGCTAATTCTTCTGCCGCCACAATCGCAAGCGCTTCGCCCATGAAACGCACGCGGTCGCGCGCTAGAATTGGCGCGTCGGTGCCGGCGCGTTTTGAGGTGCCGGTGACGCCGGGGATATCGGTCGCCACTTGCGCGCCGGGCAAATCGTCGGCGGTCAAAACCGCGACGACGCCGGGCAGCGCGCGCGCTTTTGAAACATCCACGCGCAAAATTTGCGCGGAGGCGTGTTTGGCGCGCAATACTTGCGCGTGCAGCATGTTGGGCATGGTGTAATCTGCCGCGTATTGGGTCGCGCCGGTGACTTTGCCCATCGCGTCAATGCGCGGCAGCGGTTTGCCGATTTGACGCAGTTCGGGCAAGTTGGCGATGTTGGGTTGGTCGAATTGAATCATAGTGAGTTCGGGCGAATGGAATTCGCGGCAACAAATTCACGAAATCGCCCTACGGCGATTAACCTGCGGAGGCGGGTTTGGTGTTTTTGTTGGCGCGATTTCTAATCGCTTGTTATCTCGTGTGCCGCGTTTTGAACCGCTTCAAAGATGCGCGTGTAACCGGTGCAGCGGCATAAATTGCCGGATAATGCTTCGCGCATTTGTTCGTCGGTGGGATGCGGATATTCGTCGAGCAGCGCTTTGGCGGACATGATCATGCCGGGTGTGCAAAAGCCGCACTGCGCCGCGCCGAAATCCACGAATGCTTGTTGTAACGGATGCGGCTTGGCGGCAGCGCCCAATCCCGCAACGGTGATGATTTCTTGATTATCCGCCAACCACGCGAGCAGCAAGCACGAATTGACGACGGCGCCGTTCACTATTACGCCGCACGCGCCGCAATCGCCTTTTTCGCAGCCGCTTTTGACATCGGTATAACCCAAATCGCGGAGCGCGTGCAAAAGAGTTGTGTTGGGCGCGAGCGCGGTGTGATGCGCGCGTCCGTTCACATTGAGTTTGACAAGTTTGGGGGTCATTGGGGATTTATGATTTGGGATTTGGAATTTATGATTTGCGATTTGATTGAATAAATCAGAAATCATAAATCTAAAATCAAAAATGCTGCCACGCTTGTTCTATCATTCGGCGCACATACACCGCAATCATCCGCCGCCGATAATCCGCGCTTGCGCGCAAATCGCTGATGGGTGAACATTCTGTAGAAGCGATACGCGCGGATTCTTTAAGGTTCGTTTCGGAAAAAATTTGTCCGCGCAAAATTTCTTCGGCGCGGGTCGCGCGCATCGGACGCGGGGCAACCGCGCCCAACGCGATTCGCACGTCGCGGATTTTTTCGCCATCGCGTTCGAGCCAGACCGCGACGCTGACCAATGAAATCGCGTCGGCTTGGCGAAGCCCGAGTTTGTAAAAGGCGGAAGATTGGGGATTAGAGACTGGAGACTGGTTACTGGTTACTAGCAACTGAATACTGGAAATCAGCTCATCCGCGCGCTTTGCCGTTTTGCGCGGACCGAGAAAAAATTCGGACAGCGGCATTACGCGCGTTTCGTTTCGACTGACGAGTTCGATTTGCGCGTTGAGCGCGAGCAGCGGCGGAAGCATGTCACCGGCGGGTGACGCGCTGCCGATATTGCCCGCAATCGTCGCGCTGTTACGAATCATCGGATTGGCGAAAACAGACGCGGCTTGGCGCAGCGCGTTGAATGGCGCGAACAGCGGATTTTTCAAGATTTCCGCGATCGTGGTGGACGCGCCGACGTGAAGGTGTCCGTTTGCGCGCGTGACGCCGCGCAATTCGTTCACCCCTTGCAATGCCACCAGCGTATCGGGTTGGACGCGGCGGGCGCGCAAGTCCACGAGCATATCGGTGCCGCCGCCGAGCGGACGAATCGTCGCGTTATTTTGAGCGAGCGCTTCAAGCGCGTCATTCAATGTTTTGGGTTGGAGTAAATCAAATTCACGCATACGGCTCTTTTCATCAGGGGAATGTAATACACTGCGCTTTGGCGTCTTGATGTTTCGTGAATTATCGCGCGAACTCGGCGCCACGAATGCGCTCGAAAATTGGATGGCGTTATCCGTTGCGCGGCGATTTTTAACTGGCGGCGCTTGGTTCGGCGCGCTGCTTTTCGAGCGCCGCCGCGTCGAGCGCCGCGCGGACGATGCTGGCGTACCCGGTGCAGCGGCATAAATTGCCGCGCAAATAATCGCGCACCTGCGCTTCGCTCGGCTGCGCGTTTTCATTCAATAACGCGCGGGTCATCATAATCATGTCAGAGGTGCAGAATCCGCATTGAAACGCGCTGTGTTCCAAAAAGGCTTGCTGCGTCGCGTCGAGTTTGCCGTCGCGCGCGAGACCTTCAATCGTCAAAATGTCCGCGCCATCGCACGCAATCGCGAGCGTGAGGCATGACAGCGTCGGCGCGCCGTCAAGATGAAGGGTGCACGCGCCGCATTCGCCGATGCCACAACCATATTTGGTCCCCGTCAGGTATTCCTGCTCGCGCAAAACGTTCAATAACAGTTCGTTCGGATACACGCTCCACTCGCGCGCCTCGCCGTTCAGTGTCAGATGAATTGTTTTCTTGTGCATGAGTTTTATCGCGAATAACGCGAATTGGATGAATAAGCAAAGGAAATTTTTATTCGCCTTATTCGTCCGCTTGGCGATTTATTGTGTTCGCTCCCACGCGCGCAGTAATGCGTCGCGCACAATGACCGCCGCGATGTGTTGACGATATGCGCGCGTGGCGCGTATATCGCTGATGGGTTGAATTTCTTGCGCCGCGCGTTTGCCGATTTTTTCCGCCAAGGCGGCTGAAAAGGTTTGCCCGATGAGTTCGCGTTCGGCCGCGGCGGCGCGCACGGGCGTTGGCGCGACTGAGCCGAGCGCGATGCGCGCATCATGGATGAGATTGCCATCGCGCGTGAGGCGCACCGCCGCGCACACTTGGGAAATGTCGGCGGCGACGCGCGCGATTTTGATAAACGCGCTGGCGCTTTGATGCGGAGGGCGCGGGATGCGAATGTGCGTGAGCAATTCGTCCGCTTGCAATGCCGTTTTGCCGGGCGCGATGAAAAAATGTTCGAGCGCCATGACGCGTTCAAAAGTTTTCGATTTGAGCGTGACGCGCGCGTCAAAGGTCAAGAGCGGCGGCGCGGAATCGGAGGCGGGCGACGCGTTACACAGATTGCCGCCGAGCGTTGCCATACGCATAATTTGGATGGTGCTGAACCCGTTGCACGCTTCGCCGAGAGATTGGAGACTGGCGAACGGCGGCTGGAGTTTGGAGGTTAGATATTGATGCAAGTCGCGAATTGAGGTAGTCGCGCCGATGGTCAGGTCGCCGTTTAACGCAATGCCTTGCAAGGCGTTGACGCGCGCGAGCGAAATCACATGCGCGGGTTGGCGACGTTCCATTTTCATTTGCACCAGTAAATCGGTGCCGCCGGCGATGGGGCGCGCGCTATCGCCGTATTGCGCGAGTAATTCCGTCGCCTCGTACAGCGTCGTCGGCGCGTGATAATCAAATTCGTGAAAGAGAATGTGGGTGTTGGTTGGTAGCATGAGGGAAATTTTGATTTTAATTTGGATTTTCGTCGGTCAGAAATTATTCGAGTTTAATTTGTGTTTCCCGTTTTTCGCGTTTTGCATAACTTGGCATCACTCCGCCGCCTGCATCACCGCCATCGCTTCCATCTCTCGCATCTCGACTCTCGCTTCTCGATTCTCTTCCGCGTTTAGCGCCCTCAAAATCTTTTCCGCCGTAATCGGCAATTCCGTGAAACGAATGCCCAGCGCGTTGTACAACGCGTTCGCGTATGCCGCCGCGCAGGGATTCGTCGCCGCTTCGCCAATGCCTTTGGCGCCGAACGGTCCGCTCGGCTCGTAGGTGTCAGAAAAATGCGTAATAATGTTTTCGTTAAACGGGGCTTCGCTGATGGCGGGCGTTTTGCCGTCAATCCAAAAACCTTTTGACGTGAGTTGTCCGGTCTGCGCGTCCCATTGATTGTCTTCGACGAGCGCGTAACCCACTCCTTTGGAAAGTCCGCCTTCGAGTTGTCCGATTGCCATCGCGGGATTGACGACCGTGCCGCAATCGCTGCCGATGACCGCGCGGTTTGTGGTGACGTGTCCTGTTTCCGTATCAACGGTGAGGTCAATGAAATAGGTGACGAACGCGGGCGGACAATTCACTTGGCGCAAACTTTCGACCGCTGCCATGGTGCCCCATGAATTGATTTGCAACTGTTTCGCCAGCGCGCCGAGCGTGATGCGTCGTTCGGGAAAATTCGGGCAATAGATGACGCCCTGCCTCAATTCGTAATCGGGTTCAATCACGAGCGAATCGGCTTGCAGCTCTAGCACGCGCGACGCGTACTCGAAAATTTGCTGTTTCACTTTTAGCGCCGCTTTGTGCGCGGCGCCGCCGCCCGCGTATACGCCGCGCGTCGCGTGCGTGACGACATCGTACACCGTCGTCAAGGTGTCGGCGGGCGAGATGCCCACGTTCTCAATCGGCACGCCCAATTCTTCCGCGACGATTTTGGCGATTGCTTCAAGCGTCCCGCCGCCGTGGTCCATCATGGCGTGAACGACATCCACCGTGCCATCTTCATTGATTTTGATGAATGCGCCGGAATAATCAATCACTTCGCCCGGTTTCGGCGCGCCCGCGCCGCTGGTGTGAAACCCACGCGCCATGCCGATGCCGTGCCGATAACGTCCTGTTTGCGTTCCCGCTTTGGGTCGCGCGCGCCAACCGATTTTTTGCGCGCCGTCGTGGAGTAACTGCGGCACGCCGTCGCTGCGAATAATAGATTGCACCGAAGGACCCTGACCCCAAAACGTGCCGCCGAGTCCGACATAATTTTTTAATTTGAATTCAATCGGGTCAAGCTCAAGTTCATGCGCGATTTCATCGGTCAATGATTCCATCGCAAAGGTCGCTTGCGGATTGCCGAATCCTTGCATCGCGCACGACGGCGTTTTGTTCGTGTACACCGCCTTGCCTTCAAAGCGGAGATGCGGAAATTTGTAGAGCGATGCGCTCCAGCCCGCGAGGACCGAGAGCAGGGCGTACGCTTGAATGTTGTGTCCGCCGACATCGGCAAGCGCTTGAATGTGACCTGCGGTGATTTTGCCGTCGCGCGTCACGCCGATTTTCAATTTCAATTTAGTTTGATAACGCACATGGTCGTACATATCTTCTTCGCGCGTCGAAACCAATTTGACCGGATGCTTTGCTTTGAGCGCGAGCGCGACGCAAATCGGAATAATCGAATTCATCTGAATCGAAGAACCAAAGGTGCCGCCGATAGCGACGCGTTTGACATTGACCTTGTGCAGCGGAATGTTAAAAATTTCGCCGAGCAGTTGACGCGTGTTGTGAATGCTTTGCGTGGTGGGATAAACCGTAATCGAACCGTCGGACGCGGGATCGCAGACGCAACTTTTGGTTTCCATCTGCGCGTGATAAATGCGGCTCGTCAGATATTCGCGCTCGAAAATAAAATCCGCATGTTCAAATCCTTCGTCAACGTTTCCGACATTTACAGTGCGCGCGACGGCGACATTGTTCTCAATCGGTTTCATTTCGCCGTTCAACAATACCGCGTCGTGAATCGGTTCCGCGTTTTCGCTTTGCGCGTCGGCGGGGTCAGTGTAATGCGGCAAAATTTCCCATTCGATTTTGAGCGCGCGCAGCGCTTTTTCCGCGAGTTGTTCGGTCGGCGCGGCGACGGCGGCGACGGCTTCGCCGACATGGCGCGCCTTGTCCGCTAACACGGTGCGATCGCGAAATAAATGCGGCGGAATGCTGACGATGCGCTCGTTGTATTTTAAATGCGGCACATCGGCATAGGTCAAGACCACCGCGCCCAACGCTTTGGCGGCGGTTTGGTCAATCGAAATAATGCGCGCGTGCGCGTAAGGCGAACGCAAGACGCGCGCGTGCCACATGCGCGGCAGAATCACGTCCGAAGTGTACGTTTCGCTGCCGGTCACTTTGCCAATGCCGTCTTTGCGCTGATAGTTGTTCCCGAGGATTTGATAATTCATGCGGAAAACTCCCGTGGTTAAAAGGGAATTGTATACTTGTATACAATTCAAAATTATAACCGGAAAAGCAAAGTTGTCAAGCCCTTTTGTCGTTGTCTAGCGCCGCGCCGCCGATTTGGCTCATCGTCGCGAGAATCGTCGCCTGCGCCTGCGCCAGATGCGTCCGCATCAATTTTTCGGCGCGCGCGGCTTGATGTTTTTCGAGCGCGTCCAAAATGGCGCAATGGTCCTGATGCGAAACGCGACTCTTGCGCGCGTCGTGATAATAATAGACGCCGTACAACGCGTTGCTTTCGAGTAAACTTTTGGCGATGCGAATCAAATGCCGATTGCCGCTGCTTTGGATGATGCGCGTTTGAAATTCCTTGTTGAGTTCGATGAGCTGTTCAATTTGCTGCCCGCGCAGGTCGGTTTGGTTGAGGAGGGCGAGAAACTGGTCGTTGATTTGGCGCAGCGCGGCGAGTTCGCGCGGCGTGATTTTTTTGGCGGCGAGACGCGCGGCGTGTCCTTCCAATAAAATCCGCAGTTCGTACAATTCCGCCAATTCTTTAACGGAAACCGGACGCACCCGCGCGCCTTTTTGCGCTTCAAATTCAATCAAGCCCTCGGCTTCGAGACGGCGCAGCGCTTCGCGCACAGGAGTGCGGCTGACGCCCAATTCTTGCGCGAGCGTTTCTTCAATCAAACGCTGCCCCGGTTTAATCGCGCCTTGCACGATGGCGGCGCGCACATAGTCCGACAGCTGTTGACTGACCGATTGAGCGGCAAAACGCGGGACAGGCGGGACAAAAGAATTTTCTGCCATGTTTTATTTCGATCGAGTTTAGCGCCGATAATGTTTGGTTGAGGATATAAAAAGAGTTCCGCGCTTATGGCGGCGCGCTGTCGGAAGTGGCAGGGTGAAAATCATTCGCATTATATCATCTGTGCGTATAGGGTCAATGGCATGTAACTGGGCGAGACATTTGTCCTATTTTGGGAATGATAATTGCCTCGTGTGTCAGAGCTGGACTTGATGATACTCTGTATGAGGGCGTTCAGAAAATGCAAAGGAAACCGATATGCTAGGACAAAATCAAAGCGTTATGATCGCGCTGGCGTTGGTTTGCGCGTTGGCAAGCGTTGGCTGCGGCCCAGGCGACCGCGCGACGCCGATGCTGCGTGGCGGACGTTTGGACCCGCCTACGCTGGCGGCGGATTTTACGTTGACCGACCATAATGGCAAGCCGTTTACGCTCAGCAGCACGCGCGGCAAAGTGACACTGCTGTACTTTGGTTATACCTCTTGTCCGGATGTGTGTCCGTTGACGTTGGCGGATATGGCAGGGGCGCTCCAAGATTTGGGCGCGGACGCGCAAGCCGCGCAAATCGTATTTATCACTTTGGACCCGGAGCGCGATTCGCGGCAAACGCTGCAAAAATATGTGACTGCGTTCGACGCGACAAATATTGGGCTGCACGGCACGTCGAACGAAATCAAACAGGTCGCGGACGCGTACGGCGTGAAATATAAAAAGACGCCGCTCGCCAATTCCGCGCTAGGATACGCGGTGGACCATTCGGCGTTTATTTATGTGATTGACCGTCGCGGGCAACTGCGCGAACTCTTGCCGTTTGGAACCTCGCGCCAGAGTATTGCGAGCGATCTCAAGTTTTTAATCAATGAAGGAGATTCATCATGAAATATACGCTAACTTTTAGCGCAATCGTCGCGGCCGTGACGATTTTAGCGAGCGCGTGCGGCGGCGCCATCGCGCCGACGCTGCCAACGAATCCGCCCACGCAAGGTTTGACGATTTCGGATGTATGGGCGCGTGCGTCCGCGGCAAAGCCGGACAGCAGCATGAATATGCCCGCGTCTGACGGGATGAATATGCCCAAGCCAAACAGCGCGGTGTACATGAAAATCAATGGCGGCGGCGTGGCGGACAAACTCGTTCAAGCGGAAAGCGCCGTCGCGGCGGCGGTGGAATTGCACACTGTCGAGATGAAAGATGGCGTGATGCAAATGCGCCAAGTCGAAGGCGGCATTGATGTGCCGGCGCATGCTACGTTGGAGCTCAAACCCGGCGGTTTTCACGTTATGCTCATCGGACTCGAACAAGAGCTCAAGCCCGGCGAGACATTCAAGGTCAAGCTGACGTTTGAAAAAGCGGGCGTTAAAGAAGTCGTCGCCGAAATTCGTTCGCTGCAACAATGAATGTAAACGCGGCGCGGGCGCGCGTATTATCGCGCGCGCGCCGCAAAGGAATGGCGTAAATGTGGAATCGAGTGCGTTGGGGGTTAATCGCGTTGGGCGCGCTGGGCATTGTCGGCATTATCGCGGTTAACGCGGCGGGCTGGGCGCAGGCGTGGCAGCAAGCGCGTGAGGCGACGCGTCAGTTGGTGTATGTGGTGCCTGAAGGCACTACCGCGCAGCTTGGCGCGGGGCAGGCGGTGAATGCGCTGCCGAACATTGTCGAGTTGCAAATGGGCGCTCAAGATACGTTGGTGATTCGCAATCAAGACGCGTATCCGATTGAGATTGGCGGTGTCAAAATCGCTCCGGGCCAAACGTACATTCAAACCTTTACCGAGCCGGGCACATTTGATTTGATGTGCAGCGTGCATGTCGCGGACAAGATACGCGTGGTGGTCAAGCCGTCGCCATAGCAGAGTGAAAAAATGGCGCGCGTTTATTGTTCCGTGTCGGTTTCGAGGTCGAGCGCTTTGGCGCTGCCGCATTGGGTTGGATTCTGCGCTTGCGCGTACAGACGTTTGAATTCGGCGAGATAATTTTTGGCGAGCGCGGGGTCGTCAATGATGAGGATATTTTCGTCGTTCGTTTTATTCGCCGCGCTGGTGAAATTGTACGAACCCGTAATCACTGTTTTATCGTCAATCACGATCACTTTGTCGTGCAGCGTGTAACAGTTGCCGTCTGCGAGAATGTCAATGCCCGCGCGTTTCAAGGTTTCGTATTCCGCGCCGATGGCGGAATTATTGCGCGTCTCGAAAAGCGCTTGCACGTTCAAACCTTCTTTGTGTTTCGCCTTTAGCACATTCGCCATCGTGGTATCGGTAAAGGTAAAAGCGATGACGCGGATGCTTTTGGTCGCCGCTTTCAAGCGGTCGAGAATCGCTTTTTGCGCGCCGCCGTTGGGCGAAAAATAATTTTCGATGACGATGCCGTTATCGAGCGTGACGCGCGGGTTGGGGATAATTTTGGAGGGGGCTTCTTGCGCGCGCAGTTGAAACAAGCGCTCGAATATTTGAATATAATTTTCGATGAGCGCGGCGTTATCAAGGCGCAGCATATTGTTGTTATTGCGATAAACGCCGTTTGGCGTGTAATTCATTGAACCCGTCCAGAGCAGGCGGCCGTCAAGCACGGCGAATTTGTTGTGCATCAGCGCGGAACGATGATCTTTGACGACGTGAACGCCGGCGCTTTCCAAGGCGGCGATTGCGTCAGTGAAATCGGTCGCGTCTTTGTTCGCGGCGTAATCGGTGACAACGCGCACTTGAACGCCGCGCTGCGCGGCGCGCGTCAACGCGTCCACCAACGATGGAAGGCGAATGTCAAACACGGCGGCGTCAATCGTTTTTTGGGCGCGGTCAAAATCGGCGACGATTGCGGCATCCACTCCGCCAACTCGGTCCGCTTTATTTTTCGGATACAGTGGTTTTGTAAAATAGACGGTGTACCATGCGCCTTGTGTCACATTGGCGCGTGATAAATCGGTCAGCGCGCCATTCGATGCCGCTGGCGCGGTGATGGGCGCGGATGGCGGATTGGTAAGCGGCGGCGTGTTTTGCGTTGCGTCGCGAAAAAGAATGCCGCCGCCGACGATGAGGCATACCAACGCCGCGCCGACGAGTATCACCCATGGCGCCAAGCCGCGCGCGGATTTTGATTTTTTGCTCATGGCGATTTTTTACGCGCGCGCGGTTTAGCTTTGCCGCGCGTGGATGACGTGGCCGCGGCGGCAGGCGGCGCGGGTGAAATTGTGGCTTGGGCGCGCGCGGCGGGCAGGGGTTGCGCGATTACGGCGCCGACCTCGCCGGTCGCTTCGAGCCGCGTTGCGGGTGGATTTGATTTAACGCTCGATTCGGGCGCGGAGTTTGGTTCGACGTTATCTGGCGCCGCGGTCGCGTTGGGTTTGTTGTCCGCGTTCATGGCGCGCGCGGCGAGTTCTTGCGCGAGAGTCGCGTTTGCTTGCATGAGCAGAATTTGCGCGCCTTGCGCGCCGCTTGTATTTGCGGCGTTCACGGCGGCGCGCACCAAGTCGCCATCTGTGTCGGCGATAATTTGTTGCTGCGCCCATTCCAGCAGCGCTTGCGCGTCCGCGTCGGTGAGATTATCGGTGAGAGATTCACTTTCGTGCAAGCGTTCAAGCGCGGCGCGCTGTTGCGCGGTTAACTTCATAAGAGCCTCGCTGGTTTAATTTCTGGCGTAAAGAGGTTGAATACGAATTGAATAAAAAAACCTACGCGGGTTTGACCACGTAGGTTTTTATTTTAACCCGCTTTGCTTTCGCGTCCAACCTCTTGTTCCGCCGCCTCCATGCCGGACTCGATATCGAGTTCGGCGCCTTCGAGCAATTCGCGCGCTCGCGTTTTGCTTGGCAAGAGTCCTTGCGGACGGACGAGCATGACAATGACGAGCGCCAAGCCGTAGAGGCCATAACGCCATAATTGAAAATCAATGCCGCTTAGAAAGGGAATGATTTCGCCCAATTTATGCGCGCCAGTGGTCATTAGATTTAGACCGATGCGGTCAATGCCTGCGACTAGAATTCCGCCGAGCAGCGCGCCATACGGATTGCCGCTGCCGCCCAATACAACGGCGCACAATACAGTTACGGAAACGGTAAAATCGAAACTGCTCGGAAAGACGGCTTGAATGTATGAGGCAAAATATGCGCCCGCGAAGCCGCTAAAGGTGGCGCCCATCGCGAAAGCGAGGAGCTTGGTACGCACAATATCAATACCCATTGAAGCGGCGGCTTCTTCATCTTCGCGCATTGCCATCCAGGCGCGTCCCAAGCGCGAATCTTCTAGCCGCCGATTCATGAAAATGGCGGCGGCGATGATGAGCAAGCCCAGCCAATACCACGGCGCGAGGTCAATCTTGTTAAAGGTATATAGCCCCGGGATGCCGGGCAGCGCGACGAGACTAACTCCGCGTTCGCCCGCCGTCAAATCCAGACATTCGATATTCAGAAAGGGGATGGTGACGCAGGTCAGATTGCGAAAAAGCACTGGGACAATTTCGCCAAAACCGAGCGTGACGATGGCGAGATAATCGCCGCGCAGTGGAATGGTGGGCGCGCCGAGAATGACGCCGCTGACCATTGCAATGAGCGCAGACAAGAACAGGGCAATCCAAAAATAGTTGAACGGGAAGGGAACGGGAATGCCCCAAGGAGGATGCGGTGTGCTAATCAGCGTCATGGCATAGGCGCCAATCGCGAAAAATGCCGCGTACCCCAAATCCAACAAGCCGGCGTATCCTACGACGATATTTAGCCCGAGCGCGAGCATCGCGTACATCAAAACTGTAACCAGCGTGCCGGTATATCCGCCCAGAACATAATCGGAACTTTCCTGGAGGAAAGTATCAAAAAACGGAAATAACGCAATGAGAATCACAAAGATTGTGAGCTTCCAATGTTCGCGAAGCCACAATCCGATGCGATTCGGGCTTAATTGAGCTGTCATGTTTGTGTCTCCATTCGCGGTCAAGCTTTTTGCTGGACGCCGGTGCCAAGAAGCCCGGTGGGTCGAAAGACCAAAACCAACACCAAAAGACCAAAGACGACAGCGCGGGTCCATTGTCCCGCTAAATATTGGTCGCTAAGCGCCGAGACGACTCCGATAAAGAAACCGCCGAGCATGGCGCCGGTGATGTTGCCGATGCCGCCCAACACGGCGGCGGTGAACGCTTTGAGTCCCATATCAAAACCCATATTCCATTGGACGCCCTCGAAATAGAGTCCGCCCGCGACGCCGCCAACGCCTGCGAGCGCGCCGCCGATGATAAAGGTGATGGAAATGATGCGATTGATGTTGATGCCCATCAAACTCGATGCTTCGCGGTTTTGCGCGGTGGCGCGCATTGCCTTGCCGATACGCGTTCGTTGGACAAGCAGGCGCAGCGCAACCATGAGCGGAATCGCCAACGCCAACGCGAAAACCATCTTGGGGGTCAAATTGATGTTGATTGCGGTATCGGCAAGCAGATTAATCTTGGGGATAAGGGCGGGAAAAGATTTTGGGGTCGCGCCGCTGCCGCCGAAATAACTCAGCGCGCCGAGCTGCGCCCACCAGAGACCGATTTGTTCAAGGATGAACGACATACCGATGGCGGTGATTAGCACGACGATGCGCGGCGCGTTGCGCAGCGGACGATACGCGAGTCGGTCAATCGTTACATTTAGAATGGCGCACACGATGGGAGCGGTGATAAACATCAAGAGGAGCGTAAAGATTCTAAGGGATGGGTCAGATTGCTCGCTAGCGCCGAGCAAACTGGCAATCGTCAAACCGGTGAATGCGCCAATCATGTAAACGTCGCCGTGCGCGAAATTAATCAATTCGATGATGCCATAAACCATCGTATAGCCGAGCGCGACGAGCGCAAAGATAGAACCCTGCGCGAGTCCATTGAGAAGCTGTTGAATAAACAGCGCGGGATTGGCGAGGAACGATGTGATGAGAAACACGGCTGTGGCAGCCAGAATTAGCCACAGAGCGATACTACGAATCGTGAGTTTTGATTTCATGTGCGGGCGGTGACCTTTGGCGTTGGGCGGGCAGAGGGACAGGTTGCCCAAGCGCGCGCAACCTGTCCCTGTACTATCAGAGCCGCATTGTTATTGCGCGATGCCGAGATACTTGAAATCGCCGTTCTCGACTACATTCTTGGACATGGTTACTACGGTCGTATCGCCGTTGGGGTCAAAAGACCAGACCGTGCCGAGAATACCTTTGAAATCTTTGGTCGCAAACACTTCGTCGCGCACGCAGGCGCGCGTGACCGTGTTCTTGGCGACGCAGTTGTCAATGGCTTTCAGGACCGCCAGCGCGGCTTCGTAACCGTACGCGCCGTACGCGCCGGGTTCTTGATTGAATTTCTTTTTGTATGCTTCGTACCAGGCTTTGCCTTCGGGGCTGAGTTCAATCAATTTTTCCACCGGCAGACCGGCGAACGTGAGGAAGGTGCCTTCCGCGTCCGGGCCAGCTTCTTTCAAAAAGTTTTCGGACAGCATGCCGTCCGGGCCGGACAATTCGCCTTTGTAACCGGCGGCGCGCAGCGCTTTCCAAATGAGACCGGCATGGCTCGAACTGACCGCGCCATAGAATACAGCATCCGGATTCAAATTGGTAATCTTGGTTGCCAGCGCGCTATAGTCGGTGGCTTTGGTATCCGTGCCTTCATGTCCGAGAATTTGGATACCCAGTTCTTTGGCGGTGGCTTCATAAACATCGGCGATGCCTTTGCCGTACAACTGTTGGTCGTCAATAATGTAAACGCTCGTGACGCCGCGTTCTTTAGCCCAGCGCGCGCCCACTGCGCCTTGCACATCGTCCGGCGCGACGACGCGCGCATAGTTGCGGACGCCCGTCGGATAATATTTGCCGGGTTCGTCTTTTTCGGTCAAGCCGGGCAACGATTTGGTCAAACCGGCGTAGGTATTGCCGCCGCTAACCATGACCATCGGACCGGCGGCATTGAGAATGGGGATGGAAAGTTTTGCCGCGCCCGAATTGTAGGTGCCGAGATACGCCATCACGCTTTTGTCGGCGACAGCTTTGTTCGCGTTGCTGGTTTCAACGTCAGGGTCCCACGCGCCACGCGCCGCGCTGGCATCATCCAGCGTTTCGAGAACAATGTTATAGTTACCGGATTTTGCGCCATGCGCTTCCAGCGCCAGTTTGGCGGAATTTGCCATCGAGATGCCGTCAGCGGAATCGCCGCCGGTGAGCGGAGTGCTGGAAATAATCTTGATCGTGTTATTTCCATCGCCGCCGGCGCCGCCGCATCCTACGACGACCAATGCCATCGCGACGACCAACGTTGTGATGAGCAACATCTTGTACTTCATTCTTTTCTCCTCCTGAATCGTCCTAATTGATGATTGACCGCGTGGCGAATTTTAGAATTCGCCAAGTTCGCCATACTTGCGCGGTGAACGTGAAATAAAAAATTTGAGCGGCGCGATCACCTCCTTTTTAGCGTCTTCTGCTGTAACGAAATGTGTGCCGAGTTTACGGATTTGCGCCCAACTTGCGGCGCGGTCAGAATAGGTCTTGGGTATGCGAGACGTTTGCGCGCGTATTTCGTTAGCATGCCGCGCGCGGCGCGAGTTTTGCGCTGGCGCGCGGCTGCGAGACTTTTGAGTTGAACTATATCTTTGCTAAATTGGAAATAAACGAGAAACGCATGATAAAGCGCTAATATATTTTGATTTTGACGCGCATATGGCTGAAAGGGTTATTGCTTGACGTTACGCGCTGTGATTGAAAAATGGCGCGCGCTGGGACAATAAATCGCGAATTTGTCCTGCGGCGGTGTAATTTAGATGTTTGTTGAATGCGCCGACGCGCGTGGCGCGGGCAATCAGAATGAATCGCGCGCGGGCGGACAATTACTCTTCGCCCAGATACGCTTTACGCACTTGTTCATTGATGGCAAGTTCGTGCGCGCTGCCTTGAAGAAAAATATGTCCTGTTTCCAATACGTAACCGCGGTTCGCCACCGAAAGGGCGCGCGCGGCGTTCTGTTCAACCAACAAAATCGTTACGCCTTCTTGATTCAATGCCTTGATGATGTCAAAAATGGTGTCTACTAGCACGGGCGCGAGACCCATTGAGGGTTCGTCGAGCAAGAGGATGCGCGGGCGCGTCATGAGCGCGCGCCCCATCGCGAGCATCTGCTGTTCGCCCCCTGATAATGTCCCGCCGGCTTGAGTGCGGCGTTCGGCTAGACGTGGAAATAAACTGAATACGTGGTCGAGATCTTTATGAATATCGGCTTTGTCCGTGCGCGAATAGGCGCCCATCTCTAGATTTTCTAACACGGACAGGCGCGTAAAAATTTGTCGTCCTTCGGGCGATTGTCCGATGCCTTTGCCGACAATGACGTGGGCGGGGAGTCCGCTAATTTGTTCGCCCTGCAATTTGATGGTGCCGGCGCGCGGATGCAGCAAACCCGAAATCGTTTTCAGCGTGGTGGTTTTGCCCGCGCCGTTCGCGCCGATGAGCGTTACAATTTCACCCTGTTCGACGGTGAGCGAAATTCCTTTGAGCGCGTAAATATGACCGTAATAGGTGTGAATGTCGTTGACTTCAAGGAGCGGCATAGGTGAATTGTCGCGATAAAAGGCGGAAGAATGAACCGCGGCAAGCGCTTGATCCTTCCTCCTTTTTCGTGCTGCCTTTCTTTAGATATGCATTTCCGAAGTGCCGAGATACGCTTCGCGGACGCGCGGGTTTTGCTGCACTTGTTGCGGCGAACCTTCCGCAATCTTGACGCCGAAATCGAGCACCGTCACCCGTTCAGAGATGGTCATAACGACGCGCATGTGATGTTCGATGAGTAAAATCGTGAGATTCATTTCCTGACGCAGTTTGCGAATGAAATCCACCATGGACAGCGATTCTTGCGGATTCATGCCGGCGGTTGGTTCGTCGAGCAATAAAAGTTTCGGGTTGGTGCCGAGCGCGCGCGCGATTTCCAAACGGCGCTGATCGCCATAGGCGAGATTTTTCGCCAGAGTATTTTCTTTGCCGCGCAAACCGGTGAACTTCATCAGCTCTTGGCCGCGCGTCGTGACGCGTTCTTCTTCTTGACGCGTGTTTTTATTTTTCATTACCGCGCCGATGACGCCCGCTTTCATTGTCGGGTCTTGACCGACCATTACATTTTCAAGCGCGGTCATATTTCCGAACAGACGAATATTTTGAAATGTGCGCGCGATGCCGAGTTTGGTGATTTGGTGCATCTTGAGTCCGACGGTTGGAACGCCTTGAAATTGGATGCTGCCTTCTTCGGGCGTGTAATAGCCGGTGATGCAATTAAAAAAGGTCGTCTTGCCCGCGCCGTTGGGTCCGATGAGACTGATAATCGAACCTTCTTCGATGGTAAAGTCAACCTTGTCCACGGCGGTCAGACCGCCGAATCGTTTGGTGACGCCTTGAGCTTGGAGAATGGTTGGCATGAAAGTTTAGATTTCAGATTTCAGATGTATTCAACAGGGGCGCGTCGCGCAATCTGCAATCTGCAATCTGCGGTTAGACCAGTTTCCGATTTGATCTGGGGGATAGACTCTTTGGATTTTTGGAAACCCAAAGGGTCTTTTACCCTAGACTAAACAGGAATTCGCTCTAGTGCAGGATTTTGCTCAAAAATTGCTTCATCCGGTCATTCGTTGGATTGTCGAACATGTCTTGGGGTGTGCCTTCGGCGACGATGGAGCCCGCGTCCATAAAAATCACGCGTGAGGCGGCATTGCGCGCAAAGCCCATCTCGTGCGAGACCACCAACATGGTCATGCCGTCGCGGGCAAGGTCAAGCATCACATCCAAAACTTCGTTAATCATTTCCGGGTCGAGCGCGCTGGTCGGTTCGTCAAACAACATTACTTTGGGATTCATCGCCAGCGCGCGCGCGATGGCGACGCGCTGTTGTTGCCCTCCAGAAAGCTGCCCCGGGTACATGTTTATTTTCTCCGGAATGCGAACTTTTTTCAAGAGGTCATGGGCGATATCAATGCTTTCCGCTTTGGCGCGCTTGCGGACTTGGATTTGCGCCATGGTCAGATTTTCCAAAACTGTCAGATGCGGAAAGAGATTGAATTGTTGAAAGACCATGCCCACTTCGGCGCGCACTGCATTGATATTTTGATGTTTGGCGTCAATGGTATTGTTATCCACCAGGATGCGTCCGCTGTCAATGTATTCGAGTCCGTTGATGGAACGCAGAAGCGTAGATTTGCCGCAGCCGCTGGGCCCGATAATGACCAACACTTCGCCTTTGTCAACGCGCGCGGTGACGCCGCGCAGCGCATGCACGCTGCCGAAATGTTTGTGAACGTCTTGAACTTGAATAATCGCTTGATTTGGAGCAGAGTTCATAAGCGGCTAGAGCTGTTTCCAACGGGTTTCAATCCAGCGCGTGACCAGCGACAAACTCAAGGTCAAGATAAGATAGATAAAGGCGAGCGAATTGTACGCTTCGATATAACGAAACGTGGTTGAGGCATACAAGCGCGCCTCTTGCGTAATATCGCGCACGCCCAACACCGAAGCGAGCGATGAATCTTTGAGCATTGAGATTAAATCATTGCTCAAAGGCGGCAGCACGCGGCGAATCGCTTGGGGTAAAATGATATAGCGCATCGCTTGAAAGTAGCTCATCCCCAATGAGCGCGCCGCTTCCATTTGCCCTTTGCCAATAGATTCGATGCCGGCGCGAAACGTTTCCGCCTCGTAGCCGCCGTACGCAAATGCTAGCGCCAATACGACCGCCCAATACAGATTGATGTCGGAAGGTTTGATTTTGGCGAGCGCGTTATCGGCGCCCAAGAATGGCGTCATGGCGCCGCCAACCCAATTAAAAAATGTAATCGCGAGGGGGAAAATGACAAATGCCCAATAAAAAATCTGAACGAGCATCGGAATGCCGCGCACAATTTGCACGTACAACGTCGCAAGATTAAAGATAAAAATATTTTTTGAAATCCGCCCCAGTCCGGCGCACAAGCCGATAAAGATTGCCATGCTATAGGCGACGGCGGTAATCGAGAGGGTGACTAGAACGCCATTGAGAATGCGGCGGAATAATTGCTGATACGTTTCATTGGACGCAAACTGATACGCTAAAATGACACTGAGTAACAGAATGAGAATGAACCACCAAGGGAGCTGCGCCAGGCGGTCCACAAACTTGACTTGGGCGGATTGTGGTGTCTCTGTGTTGACAGTCATGTCGGAAGGGAGGGCAAAGGACTCGCAAGCCCTTTGCCCTCGTTCAATCCAGTGTTACGTTGCGGTTCGCTTTATTGATTTTCGAACCACTTTTTCGCGAGCGCATCGAGCGTGCCGTCCGCTTTCATTGCGGCAATGGCGGCGTTCACGGACGCTACGAGACTCGATCCTTTGGGGAATACGAAACCGAGATATTGTGTCACCAATGGTTCGTCGAGAATTTTGATTTTGTCGGCGTTGGCAGTCAAGTATTCTTTGGCGAATGAATCATCCGCGACGACGATATCAACTTGTTTCGTAATGAGCGCGTTGACCGCTTCCGGGAATTGGTCCAAGCCCACGACATTGGCTTCGCCCCAAACTTTGACCGCTTCGTCGTAATTGGTCGTGCCTTTTTGGGTGCCCACTTTCAAATCTTTCATCGCTTTGGCTTCGGCGAGTGTTTTGAAGCGGGTTTCGTCTGTACGCGCCATAACCACCTGACTTACGGCGAGATATGGGTCCGAAAAATCAACTGTCTTGGCGCGTTCGTCGGTGATCGTGACGCCATCGGCTGCCATGTCGAATTGATTTTGACTGACCGCGGCGAGCATCCCGTCCCAACCGATTTCCTTGAACACGGGCTTGCAGTTGATGCGCTTGCAAATTTCCGCGAGAGCATCGTAATCCCAGCCCACGCCTTTGCCGGTAGTGGTATCAATCGCATTAAAGGGCGGATACGCATTTTCGACGGCGATGGTAATTTCTTTGCCGCCGAGATCGGGCATCGTGCCGCTGCTGGATTCGGGTTTCGGATAAACCTGGACCCATTTGTCGCCTTGAACTTGGTTGATGATGACGTTGGTGGATTCAGGCGGACGGTCGCCGGTGGAATCGAACGAAATTGCGCCGGTCACGCCATCAATCTTGACTTTGCGAACGGCTTCCGCCAACGCTTTGCGTCCGATAACGAGATTGCCATCGGCGTCAGTCTTGGCGACGGCTTTCAAAGCATCGGAGAGGACGTTCACCGCGTCATACGTTTGCGGCGAAAAGACGATATTCTTGGGGTCGCCGCCAGCCGCCGCGTAATCCTTGAGGAACTGGGCA
>JAJTXZ010000045.1 GCA_021463195.1 Anaerolineae bacterium | reverse complement strand
CCCCCCCCCCCACCGTGAACGGAATGAAAAGCGTATCCGCGATGCGTTCGACCATCTGCAGCAGCGTGCCGCGCGCTTCCACCGATGCCGTAATGTCGAGAAACGTCAATTCATCCGCGCCCTGTTCCGCGTACCAGCGCGCGTGTTCGAGCGGGTCGCCCGCATCGCGCAAACCGACAAAGTTGATGCCTTTGACTACGCGCCCCTTTTTGATGTCGAGGCAGGGAATGATTCGTTTCGCCAGCATGTTATCCTTCGCAGTAACGCGGTTTGCGCCGTCGCGGCGTTTCAGGCGCAACCCAATGCAGCGCGTCGGCAAGCGTGAACGCGTTTTTGTACAACGCTTGTCCGATTATCACGCCTGTAATTCCAAACGGCTCGCCGCGCCGCAAATTTATCAGGTCCTCTAATGACGCAACGCCGCCCGAAGCGATTACGCGCAGCGCGGTCGCGCGCGCGAAATCCGCCATCGCGTTCGCGTCAATGCCTTGCAACATTCCATCGCGCGCGATATCGGTCACAATCGCGTGCGTCAAGCCCAACGCGCGCATTTGCCTGCCGAATGCTTGCGCGTCCACTTTCGAGTCTTGGGCCCAGCCGCGCGTTTTTACCAACCCATCGCGCGCGTCAATCGCCAACGCGACGCGCGCCGCGCCAAATTCAGCCACCGCCTTTTGCGCCAGCGTGGGTTGTTCCAGCGCGAGCGTGCCGATAATGACGCGGCTCACGCCCAAATCGAACGCGCGCCGCATTGCTTTTACATCACGCAACCCGCCGCCGAACTGCGCGGGAATTTTTATCGCCGCCAGAATATTTTCCAACGCGCGTGTATTGAGCGCGTCGCGCGCGCCGAACGCGCCATCGAGATTGACAATGTGCAGCCAGGCCGCGCCTTCGCGTTCCCATCGTCGCGCGATTGCGGCAGGGTCGTCGGAATACACTATTTCGCTTTCCGCGCGTCCTTGCGTTAAACGCACCACGCGTCCACCGCGCAAATCAATCGCCGGAAAAATTGTAAACAAATCTCCAGTCTCCAGTCTCACGGCGCAAGCCGCAAGAAATTTCCTAGCATCCGCAGCCCATCCGCGCCGCTCTTTTCGGGATGAAACTGCGCGCCCCATACATTGTCCGCTTCGACGACTGATGTAAAAGAGATTCCATATTCGGCGCGCGCCGCGATTACATTTTTATCGCGCGCGTCGCAATAGTACGAATGCACAAAATAGACGAATGTGTTTTGCGCCAAACCAGCGAGAAATTTTGAATTGGCTTGAATTTGCAGTTGATTCCATCCGATGTGCGGAATCTTGCCCGCGGCGGACGGAAATTTTTTCACCGTCCCGCGTAAAATGCCCAAGCCGCGATGCGCGCCATTTTCTTTCGACGAATCAAACAACAACTGCATGCCCAAACAAATACCGAGAAAAGGAACGCCGCGTTCGATTGCCGCGCGCAAAGGTTCAAGCCAGCCGTAGGCGCGCAAATTTTCCATCGCCGGACCGAATGCGCCGTCGCCAGGCAGGACGAGCGCGCGCGCGTTTCGCAAAGCGGCGGGCGAATTCACAATGCGCGCGTCCGCGCCCAACGCCTCGAACGCATGGCGCACGCTTCGCAGATTCGACATCCCGTAATCAATAATCGCAATCATAAAATGACGGATGGCCAATGACGGAGAAGGAATGCAAGTTTTGCCGTTCGCCCTCCGTCTTGCCTCATGCTTTCAAAGTGCCCTTTGTCGAAGTGTTCGCGCGCCGTTCGTCGCGCGCGACCGCCATTTGCAGCGCGCGCCCTAATGCTTTGAACAACGCTTCCGCTTTATGATGGTCGTCGCGCCCATACAACACGCACGCGTGTAAATTCATTTTGCCGCGCTGCGCCATGGTTTCAAAAAAATGCGCGACCAGCGAGGTCGGAAACGCGCCGAGCAGCGGCGCGGTAAATTCGCCCGCAAAGACCGCGTACCCGCGCCCGCTCAAATCCACGACCACGCGCGCCAGCGCCTCATCCATCGGCATATAGCAGTGTCCGACGCGCGCGATACCCTTGCGCTCGCCCAACGTTTGGTCCAGCGCATCGCCCAACGCAATCGCCACATCTTCGATGGTATGATGCGCGTCAATCCGCAAATCGCCTTGCGCGCGGACATTCAAATCAAATAAACCATGCACTGCGACATGATGCAGCATGTGGTCCAAAAAACCGACTCCTGTTTCAAGCTCCGCGTTCCCCGCGCCATCCAGATTCAGCGAGAGTTGAATTTCGGTTTCGCGAGTTTTGCGTTCGATTGTCGTCAGACGCGCCATTTTCAGTCTCCGTTCTCCAATTTCAAAGCATTTCCAATGCCTGCAGAACCGCACCGTTCATTTCCGGTGTGCCGATGCTGATGCGAAGATATTCGCGCAAACGCGCCGCTTGGAATGCGCGGATTAAAATACCTTTTTGCGCGAGTTGTTGTTTGATGCTTTGCGGTTCACGTCCGCGCACGCGCACGAGCAAAAAATTGGCGCGACTCGGCAGCGGTTCGAGCCAACCCAATTTCGCCAACTCGCTCCGCATGCGTTCCTGTTCAGCCATCAGCGCGCGCGCGTTATTCATCAGATATGCGACATCGTTCAACGATTCGCGCGCGGCAATCAACCCCGCCCGATTGACATTATACGGCGCGCGTAATTGGTGCAGCGCATTGGCTAATGCCGGCGCCGCAATGACATAACCGACGCGCAGTCCTGCCAGCCCCGCCCATTTGCTGAACGTGCGCACAATCGCCAGATTCGGGTGTGTGGCAATCAAATCCACCGCGCT
The DNA here is from genome assembly GCA_021463195.1 of Anaerolineae bacterium. Classification (GTDB taxonomy): domain Bacteria; phylum Chloroflexota; class Anaerolineae; order UBA4142; family SHND01; genus SHND01. The sequence continues at coordinate 37,793 of JAJTXZ010000045.1, read as the reverse complement.
GACGCCCGCAAATTCAGAATATGCTTCGTCTAGCAGCGTCAACATGGGCAGCGCGAGTAACCTTAACAAATCCGCGCGCGGCAGCGCTCCGCCGTCGGGATTGTTCGGCGACGCGAGGCAAAGCGCTTTGACGCGCGGCGTTTGACTTGCGCTGATTACGGCTTGCGTATCCAACGAAAAATCGTCACGACGCGGCGCGTCAATCACTCGCCCGCGATGCGCTAGCGTCCAGATACGATACATCTCAAACGATGGCGGCGCGTCAATCACGATATCGTTTGGTTCGAGCGTCGCGCGCAAAATCAAATCAATCGCGTCATCGCCGCCGTTCGTCACGACGATATTTTCCGCTTGCACCCCCGCGTACTGCGCCAATGTTTTACGTAAATCGTCTTGACCGGCATAATACTGCCACGTCCGCGCGTCGGCGAGCGCCGCAAGTACGCGCGGCGAAGGTCCGTACGGATTCTCATTCGAATCCAGTTTTATCACGCTCCGCGGCTCCACCGCGGGCGTGGGCGTGTAAATGGGTAGCGTATCCAAATCCGAACGCAAGAATCGTTTTGCCATATCACTCCTTTGCCGCGCGCTATCTTTTTGACTCGTCCGCCTTTGGCATTCGTTGTTTCAACGCGTTCGCGTGCGCGGTCAATTCTTCGCTGTTCGCCAAAAATTGTCCCGGCGCGCTCAACTGTCGCGCTTCTGCCGCGCTCGCATAAAACACGCTCGTGATTTTCACGAAATCGTTCACATTCAGCGGCGACATGAAACGCGCGGTTCCGCCCGTCGGCATCACATGACTGGGTCCAAGCATGTAATCGCCCAACGCTTCGGACGATTGTTCGCCAATAAAAATACCGCCCGCGTTGCGCACGCGCGGCGCGAGCGTCCACGCCTCGCGCGTCAACAAACACAAATGTTCCGGCGCATACATATTCGCGATTTCCAAACATTCGTCCAGCGAAGCCAAGACACAAATCGCGCCTTGCCCGCGCAGCGCTTGTTCAATCACCGCGCGGCGCGACAAAGCGGGCAGCTGCGCGTCAATTTCGCGCGCGACCTGTTCCGCCAAAGCGCGCGACGGCGTAAGCAAAATACTCGTCGCCAACGCGTCATGCTCCGCTTGCGCCAATAAATCCGCCGCGGCGTAGCTTGGATTCGCGGCATCGTCCGCAATCAAAACAGTTTCCGTCGGACCGTACAAGCCGTCAATGCCGACGATGCCAAACACTTGACGTTTGGCGAGCGTCGTAAAAATGCCGCCCGCGCCGCAGATTTTGTCCACGCGCGGAATCGTTTGTGTGCCGAACGTCAGCGCCGCGATAGCCTGCGCGCCGCCGAGCGCATAGACGCGCGCGACCTTGGCAACGCGCGCGGCGGCGAGAATCACGGGGGCGATTTTGCCGGCGCGCGCGGGCGGCGACATGATGATAATTTCCGATACGCCTGCGACGGCGGCGGGAATCGCGGACATGAGCAATGAAGAAGGCAAAGGCGCGGCGCCGCCCGGCACATAAATGCCCACGCGTTCGAGCGGTTGAATAATTTGACCGAGCGCTCCGCCCTCGGGCGTCCACTCGAGCCACGAACGCGGTTTCTGTTTTTCATGAAACGCGCGAATGCGCTGCGCGGCGAGATGCAGCGCGTCGCGCGCCGCGCTAGGCGTTTCTTGATACGCGGTTTCAATTTCGTCCGCGCTCATCAAAAAATTTTCGCGCGCTCCGCCGTCAATCTTTTCATTCCATATTCCCACCGCGTCATCGCCGCGCGCGCGAACATCATCCAAAATTTTTTTCACCGCCTGTTCGGGCGTCAACGCCGCGCCAAAAATTTTTTCCGTGCGCGCCATACTTTCGGGCGTTAGCGTTTTCTCGATCAACGCGCGCTGCCGCGCGAGCCGGCCGCGCGCCGCGTCAATGCCAAATAAAATTGGAATCATATTTCACCGCTTGATAAGTAGAGTCCAGAGACTGGAGACTAATCACTGATCACTCTCTTTAGCTCGCCCAGCAACATTTGAATTTCCTGAAACCGCAGCGTGTGGCTCGCGCGATTGACAATCAACGCGGCGCGCGAATGAGATAACGTTTCGATTTCAACCAAACCGTTTTCTTTTAACGTTCGTCCCGTATCCACAATATCCACAATCAAATCCGCCAAACCCAACGCGGGCGCGATTTCAATCGAACCGTGCAGCGGAATGATTTCGACGGGCCAACCGCGTTCGACAAAAAATTGGCGCGTGAGGCGCGGGTACTTGGTCGCGATTCGCAGCGCGGTTTCCATGCGCCAAGCGGTCTGCGCGCGTTCGCGGCGCGCGGCGAGCGCAAAGCGACACAAACCAAAGGGCAGCGCGAGCGGTTCAAATACATCGCTCGCCTGTTCCAGCAAAACATCTTGACCCACGATGCCGAGGTCCGCCGCGCCATATTCCACAAACGTCGCCACGTCAAAGGGTTTGAGCAGCAGAAAACGCGTGTGCCGCGCCGCGTCGGGAATCATCAATTTGCGTGTGCCGCCGCGCAGCTCGTGCGCGGCATAACCGATTTTTTCCAACAGATCGAGCGCGGGCGTCAACAAGCGGCCCTTGGGCAGCGCAATGGTTAACGCGTTCATGTCACCTCCGCCGCGCTGCCATCGGCGAACCAGACGCGCGCCGCGCCGCGCGCGCGCGCATAAGCCAGCATTTCGTCGCGCGCATGATTTTGCAAATACCATTCCACGCGCGCGCCTTGCCGGCGCGCGGCGGCGACGCGCTCTGTCAACGCGCGCGCCGCGCTCAATTCGGCGATAATTTCGGGCGCGAGCGAGATCGGGTCGTGACGTTGCAGTTGCAATGCCGCGAGCGCGCGTTCGACGCCAATGGCGAATCCGCACGCGGGCAGCGCGCGGCCAAAGTGCGCGAGCAAATTGTCATAGCGTCCGCCGCTCATAATCGGAAAACCGATGCCGCGCGCGAAACCCTCGAACACAATGCCGGTATAGTACGCCATGCCGCGCGCCATGCCGAGATCGAGTGTCACCATATCGGCGATGCCCAACGCGTCAAAAAGTCGTGTCATTACGCGCAGGCGTTCGATGACGCGGCATGCGACTTGGTTCCCCGCGCACTCGGACGCGGCGCGCTCCAAAATCGTGGCGTCGCCCGCGAGCGTCGGGAGCGCGCTGAGCGCGCGCTGCGATTCCGGCGCGATTCGCAGCGCGCGCAGCGTGTCGGCGAGCGCGCCTTGATTTTTGCGTTCGAGCGCGGATTTGATTTGCGCGTGCTGCGGCGCGGATAAATGCAGCGGCGCGAGCAGCGCGTTGACAAAATCAATCGCGCCGAGACTCAGTCGAAATTCTTCCAGTCCGGCGGCGCGCAGCGCGGCGACCGCGAGCGCAAGCATTTCAGCATCGGCTTGCGGCGTGCCTGCGCCAATTAGCTCTACCCCCGCTTGCGTGAATTCGCGGCGCAGCGACGCTTTGGGTTCTTCGTGGCGAAACACGCTTGCGATATAAAAAAAACGCAGCGGCAGCGGTTGGTCATACAATTTTGTGCTGACGAGGCGCGCAATCGGAATCGTCGGGTCGGCGCGCAGCGCGAGCATTTTGCCGTCGTGGTCGGGAAAGCGATAGCTTTCTTCGCGCACTTGCGGACTCGCTTCGGCGGCGAGCGCTTTATAATATTCAAACGTCGGCGGAATCACTTGGGTATAATTCCACTGCGCGAAAGTTTCTTGCAGCCGCGTTTCGAGCCGCGTCTTGAACGCCGCTTGTTCAAAATATAAATCCGCGACGCCGTGCGGCAGTTGTCGTTCGATAGATGATGCTGGCAGCATAGGAAAATAAAAACGGGGCTTGTCGTGAACCGACTAGCCCCGGGGTGAATCAAAAGATTTTGGCTCGACGCGCCAATCAGCGCGGCGCGTTCCAACTCACCCCGTGTAAACGATGATGCTGCGCGTGATGGCGCGCATTGAAAACGAATTGGGGCAAGCGTGTAACGATCATTTGTCGCGGATTGTACGGAAAAATCGCCAAGTGTCAAATAAATGGGTGGGGCGGGCAAGCGTTCTATTTTGCCGCAATCTGTTTGGACGAAATTGACACCAAAGCGTGACGCGCTTGCGTCTTTTTGAGGGCTATATTGTGTGTATGACGCAGTGCGTCATTGCTAATTGTCAAAAAAACAAAATCCGCATACACTATAGACGTATCGTATCGTTCGCGCAAAGCGTTGCGCGCATTCACCAAAGAAGGTGATTCCTCATGGCATTATCCAAACAGACGCGTCACTCTAAAACGGCGCTGGTTCTCGCCGGCGGCGGTTTGACCGGCGCGGTGTACGAAATCGGCGCCCTCCGCGCGATTGACGATTTGTTGCTCGACCGCACTGTCAACGATTTTGATATTTTTGTCGGCACGAGCGCGGGCGCGCTCGTCGCTTCCTTTTTGGCGCAAGGCATCAGTCCGCACGAGGTGATGGATACGTTGGCGGGCGAACACAGTCGCATGCCGCCGATTCAGCCGCGCGATGTCTTTTCGCTCAGTCGCAGCGATTTGGCGCGCTGGGGCGTCAAAATTCCGCGCACGCTGGTTGGCGCGTGGTCGCATTATTTGCGTCACATGAGCGACATGACGTTGTTCGACGTCATCTGGTTATTTTTAGACGCGCTTCCCGCCGGTTTTTACGACAATCGCGCGCTCGAAAAATATATTACGCGTGTGCTGGACAGTCAAGCCAAGAGCGATCATTTTCAAGACCTCGACCGCGAACTGTACGTTATCGCCACTGATTTGGATAATGGACAGCGCGCCGTGTTTTCCAAAGAATCGCACGGCCATGTGCCGATTTCCAAAGCGATTGCGGCATCGTCCGCTGTCCCCGTTTTGTACAAGCCCGTTCGCATTGACGGTCACGATTATGTGGATGGCGCGGCGCGCGCAAACGCTTCGCTCGATATCGCGATTGAACATGGCGCCAAATTGGTCGTCTGCATTAATCCGATGGTGCCGCTCGACAACAGCGAACACAGCAATATTCCGCTGCTTGGTCCCAATAGCGCTTATCTGAGCGACAAGGGGTTGTCCGCCATCGCGCAGCAAATCACGCGCATCTCGGCGCATGGTTCGCTGCATTATCATATCAAACAGTTACGCAAGACGCATCCTGAAGTGGATATTATTCTCATTGAACCTTCGCGCCATGATTACAAAATGTTTTTTTATAACGCGATGCGTTATTCCGCGCGTTTGATTTTGGCGCGGCATGGTTTTGAAAGCGTAACCCTGCGCATCGCCGAAGATTACGCGCATTATAAAATGCTATTGGAACGGCACGACATTCACATTACGCGGCGCGTCTTGCTGCAAGAGCTGCGCGAATTGCAACAGGATGGAACCTCGCCGCGCACCCTGCGGCGCATTTTGGAAAATCCGCCTGCGCGCCCGCGACTAAAACGACGTCGCGTGACAACGCGGCCCTTGCGGCGCGCGCTCACCGATTTGCATACCACCTTGGAACGCATCGAATATATCACCCAAAAGGAGCAGGCATGAGTCATCCATTTATTCCGGATGGAGTTGAGTTGCGCGGCGCGCTCGATGCCGCGGGCGAACAAGTGTTGACCGCCGACGCGTTGAAATTTGTCGTCGCGCTGCAGCGCGAATTCAATCAACGCCGTCTCGACGCGCTGCAGGAGCGCGCGGCGCGCCAGGCGCGCATTGACGCGGGCGAGGACCCGACTTTTCTCGCCGAAACCGAAAGCGTGCGTAATGACCCGACGTGGCGTGTAGCCCCTATCCCCGACGCGCTGCAGCGGCGGCATATCGAAATCACCGGACCGACCGATACGAAAATGCTTATCAATGCGCTCAATAGCGGCGCGGATATGTTCATGGCGGATTTCGAGGACGCCAACGCGCCGACGTGGCATAATATGCTGCACGGGCAGCGCAATCTCACGGATGCGATCGAGGGCGTGATTTTTTTGAAAACGCCCGAAAAAGAATACAAGTTGAATGAAAAGGTGGCGACGCTTTTGGTGCGTCCGCGCGGTTGGCATCTCGAAGAAAAACATATGCTGGTGGATGGGCGCGCCATGTCCGGTTCGTTGTTTGATTTCGGACTCTATTTTTTTCACAACGCGCGGCGTTTGTTGGACAAAGGCAAGGGCCCTTATTTTTATCTGCCGAAATTAGAGTCGCGCCTTGAAGCGCGTTTGTGGAACGATGTTTTTGTGTTCGCGCAAAATTACGTCGGATTGTCGCAAGGCACAATCAAAGTCACCGTGTTGGTGGAGACGATTCTCGCCGCGTTCGAGATGGAAGAAATTTTATACGAATTGCGCGAGCATATCGCGGGGCTGAACGCGGGCCGCTGGGATTATATTTTTTCGTGCATCAAAAAATTCCGCGCGCGTCAAAATGTCGTATTCCCCGACCGCGCTCAAGTGACCATGACGGTGCCGTTTATGCGCGCGTACACCGAACTTTTGGTACGCACCTGCCACAAACGCGGCGCGCACGCGATGGGCGGCATGGCGGCGTACATTCCTTCGCGCAAAGATCCGCTGGTGAATGAAAACGCGCTGGCAAAGGTGCGCGAGGACAAGTTGCGCGAATCGCAAGACGGATTTGATGGCACTTGGATCGCGCATCCCGATTTGGTCCCGACTGTACGCGCGGTGTTTGACGCGGCGTTGGGCGCCAAGCCGCATCAAAAAGAGCGGATGCGCGAAGAGGTGGCGGTGACTGCCGCGCAGCTGATTGATTTCAAGGTGCCGGGCGGAACGATTACGGAAGCGGGCGTGCGCAACAATATTAGCGTGGCGATTCAATATACTGAAGCGTGGCTGCGAGGCAGTGGCGCGGTCGCCCTCAACAATTTGATGGAAGACGCGGCAACGGCGGAAATCGCGCGTTCGCAAGTGTGGCAGTGGCTGCATCACGGCGGCGTGTTGGACGATGGGCGGCGGGTCACGCCCGAATTGTATCGCGCGCTGTTGGACGACGAAATCGAAAAAATCAAACGCGCGTGGGGCGAAGCGAATGTGTCCAAATCGCGTCTCGCGGAAGCCGCGCTATTGTTTGACAAGTTGGTCACGGCGGAACAGTTGTCGGATTTTTTGACGCTGCCGGCGTATCAGTATTTGGATTGAATCTCGGCGCGCGCGCGGCGACACGGTTGGTCGCACTCGATACGCGCGGGCGGCGCGGAAAATTCACAGTCATCGCCGCGTCGTTCACCCGGGCTGTTGCCGCGTGAACGACGCGGTCTCAAACACCATGTCGTACGATCAAGTTCTCGAGCTCGAAAACGAATGGAAAACATCGCCGCGTTGGAAAGGAGTTACGCGCGCTTTTACCGCGGCGGAGGTGGTGCGCCTGCGCGGTTCGGTGCGTCTGCGCTATTCGCTCGCTGAAATGGGCGCGCTGCGTTTGTGGGAACTTTTGGAGACCGAACCCTTTGTGCGTTCGCTCGGCGCCATGTCGGGCAATCAGGCGGTTGAGATGGTCGCGGCGGGCTTGAAAGCGATTTATGTCAGCGGCTGGCAAGTCGCGGGCGACGCGAATGATTCGCTGCAAATGTATCCCGACCAATCGTTGTATTCGGTCAGCAGCGTGCCGACGTTAATCAAGCGCATTAACAACGCGCTGCAGCGCGCGGACCAAATACAGCACATGCAGGGCAAAAACGAGACGCATTGGTTCGCGCCGCTCGTCGCCGATGCGGAGGCGGGTTTTGGCGGCACGCTGAATGTGTTTGAATTGGTCAAAGCGATGATTGAAGCCGGCACGGCGGCGGTGCATCTCGAAGATCAAGTCTCGGCGTTGAAAAAATGCGGTCACATGGGCGGCAAGGTGTTGGTCGGCGTGCATGAGTTTTTGCCGAAACTGAACGCGGCGCGTTTGGCGGCGGATGTTATGGGCGTGCCGACGCTCATTATTGCGCGCACGGATGCCGAAGGCGCGAATTTGATGCACACGCTGATTGATCCGATTGACCAAGCGTTCATGACCGGCGAACGCACGATTGAGGGTTATCATGTCGTGCGCGGCGGTTTGGAACTCGCGATTGCCAAAGGACGCGCGTACGCGCCGTACGCGGATGTGGTGTGGTGCGAAACCAATAAACCGGATTTGGGCGAAGCGCGCGAATTCGCGCAAGGCATCCATGAAAAATTTCCCGGCAAATGGTTGGCGTACAATTGTTCGCCGTCCTTTAACTGGAAAAAGCATCTGGACGAAAAGACGATGCTCACGTTCCAAGAGCAACTGGGCGAAATGGGTTACAAATTTCAATTCGTCACGCTCGCGGGTTTCCACACGCTCAACGCGAGCATGTTCGACCTCGCGCACAATTACAATCTCGAGGGCATGTTGGCGTATTCGCGTTTGCAGGAAAAAGAATTTGAAATGGAATATGAGCATGGCTATAAAGCGGTCAAACATCAGAGTTTTGTCGGCGCGGGTTATTTCGACGAGGTGCAAACCGCGTTGACTGGCGAAGCCGTTTCGACCAAAGCGTTGACGGGTTCGACCGAAGAAGCGCAGTTTTACGCGCCGGCGCCAGAACATGTAATCAATTAACGTTCATTTTTATTTTATCCGCGAATAACGCCCAGCGCGCGAATCTTTTTGCTAGCGCAAAGTGGATTCACGCCTTGATGTTATTCGCGGATTTTATTGCAGTGCCACAATCTCTTTCTGATTCTCGGCTCGCCAATCTCGGCGCGATAGCCCTACGCGACAGTTTTGAAGAATATCATCACGCTTTCAAAGCGGTCACGCGCCGCGCTAAAACGCGTTTTGAACAAAGCGATTGGCAAGGCAATCTGGCGGATTCTCAGGAACGGCTCGAACTCCGCGCCAAAGTTTTGGCGCGGTTGGTTCAAACGATTCACGAATTATTGGAAACGCGCTTGCGCGATTATACAGTGTGGGTGGGTATCAAAGCGGTCTATTCGGGATTGATTGCCAACCGCGATGATTGGGAAATCGCCGAAACGTTTTACAACAGCGTGACGCGTCGTATCTTTGCCACCGTCGGCGTGAACGCGCACATTGAGTTTGTGGATACGGATTTCGACGCGCCGCCGACGCACGCGCGCGCGCCGATTCTGCGCGGGTACGCGCAAGCGAGTTCGACCGCCGCGCTGGTGGAACATATTCTCCGCGATTTTGCGTTTGGCGTCCCGTATCAAAATGTGGCGCGCGATGCGGCGCGTGTCGCCGCGCAGGTGGAACAAGAATTACGCGCGCTCCGCGCGCCGCTGATGATTACGCGCGCGCAAATTGTCACGCAAATCTTTTATCGCGGCCGTCGCGCGTATTTGGTCGGCAAAATTTACGCGGGCGCGCATACGCTGCCGCTCATCCTGACGCTGCAGAACGAAGGGCAGGGCATTTATGTGGACGCGGCGTTGTTGGATGAAGATGATGTGAGTATTTTGTTTTCGTTCACGCGTTCGTATTTCTTTGTCGAAGCCGATCGCCCGTACGACCTCGCGCGCTTTTTGCAATCGCTGATGCCGCGCAAACGCGTCGCCGAATTGTACATTTCTATTGGCTATCACAAGCACGGCAAGACGGAACTGTATCGCGACTTTTTGCGCCATCTGGAACAGTCCGACGACAAGTTTGAAATCGCGCCCGGCGAACGCGGCATGGTGATGCTCGTGTTTCATTTGCCATCGTACGAAGCGGTTTTCAAAATCATCAAGGATAATTTTGACGAGCCGAAAAAGACGACGCGCGCGGAGGTGAAAGCGAAATACAATCTTGTGTTTCGCCATGACCGCGCCGGGCGTTTGGTGGATGCGCAAGAGTACGAGCATCTGGCGTTTGACCGCGCGCGTTTTGACGACGCGTTATTGCAAGAAATGTTGATGAAAGCGGGCGAGACGGTGCGCGTGGAAAATGATCATGTGGTGATTTCGCATTTGTACGTGGAACGTCGCCTCGAACCGCTGAATCTGTTTGTGAAATACGCGGATGATAACGCGGTGCGCCGCGCGGTGACCGATTACGGCTATGCTATCAAAGATTTAGCCAAAGCGAATATTTTTCCCGGCGACATTCTATTGAAAAATTTTGGCGTGACGCGGCACGGGCGCGTGATTTCGTATGATTACGACGAATTGTGTTTGATTACGGCTTTGCATTTTCGCAGACTGCCGCTGCCGCGCGATGAGGATGACGAGTTCGCCAACGAGGCGTGGTTTTATGTCGGCGAAAATGATTTTTTTCCCGAAGAATTCGGAAAATGGTTGGGCCTCGCGCCGCAGTGGAAGCAAGTGTTTTTGGAGCGGCACGCGGATTTATTCGACACGCCCTTTTGGGATGATGTGCAAACGCGTTTGCGCGCAGGCGAAGTGATTGATATTTTGCCGTACGCGGAGAGCAAACGGCTGCGCGGCAGCGTCGAATGAACGAAATTTTTTTGCTCGGCGGTTTTCGCGTGCGGATGCGGGCGCGCGAAATTCCGCGCCGCGCGTGGCGTTTGCGGACGCGGCAGCTGCTCCAGCGGCTCGCGTTGGCGCCGGGCCACGCGCTCGCGCCCGATGTCCTGCTCGAGGAGCTCTGGCGCGCGTCCGACGCGACGAGCGCGCGGCATGCGCTCCATGAGGCAGTGTCCACTGCGCGCCGCGTCCTTACGCTGACCAAAGCGAGTCCGCCCGCGCTCGTCTGGGAAAATAATCTTATCGCATTGCATCCCGAATATGCATGGCGCATTGATGTCGAGGCGTTTGAAGACGCCGCTCTCGCCGCGCGACGCGCGGCAGACATTGAACGGTATCAAAACGCGCTGGCGTTGTACACTGGAGAATTGCTGCCGGAAGACCGTTACGCTGAATGGACATTGACGCGCCGCGAAACATTGCGCGAATTGCATTTGACTTTGTCCGTCGAATTGGCAGAGTTGTACGAACAACAAGGCGCGGACGCGGACGCGCGCCTTTTGCTGGAAAGCGTTGTCGCGGCGGACCCATTGCGCGAAGAGGCGCAGCGCGCATTGATGCGAATCTATGCGCGCGAAGGCAAAGCCGCGTTGGCATTGCGGCAATATCAGCTCTTGCGCGCGCGGCTCGAACAAGAATTGGATATAGAGCCCGACGCGGCAACGCGGCAGCTTGCGGACGCGCTGCGCACCGGCCAAGACACGTCTGTCGTCGCTTCGAATCTCCCCTTGCCCCTCACAAGTTTTGTTGGACGAAACGCTAACGCGGCAATCATCCAAGGAATGCTGCGCCAAGCGCGCCTTGTCACGCTCACCGGTCCCGGCGGCGCAGGTAAAACGCGGCTTGCCCTCCATTGCGCGCATTTGGAGGCGCGGATGACGCGCGTGTATTGGATCGAGTTGGCGGCGCTTGCGGACGCGGCGCATGTGCCAAATGTCATTGCGGCGAGTCTGAATATTCAAGAGCAAGGCGCGGACTCGATACAGAATCGCATTTTGCGCGTGTTGCGCGAAACGCCAACGCTGTTGGTTCTGGACAACTGCGAGCATTTACTCGACGCGGCGGCGCAGTTTGCAAAATATTCTTTGCAGCGCTGTCCGCAGTTGAAAATTTTGGCGACGAGCCGCGAACCGCTGCGCGTGGCGGGCGAACAGTTGTGGCAAGTGGCGCCGCTTGAATATCCCCCCGCGCTCGACGCGCGGCAGCTTGCCGCGCTGTCCAAGTTTGACGCGGTGTATTTGTTTGTAGAACGCGCGCAAGCGGTTGCGCCCACTTTTGCGCTCACCCCGGATAACGCTGTCGTCATCGCGCAGCTCTGTCGCCGGCTGGACGGTTTGCCGTTGGCGCTCGAATTGGCTGCCGCGCGCGTGAATGTTTTATCGGTCCAACAAATTGCCGCCGGTTTGGATGACGCGCTGCGGCTGTTGGTTGCGGGCGAACGCACGCAGCTGCCGCGCCATCAAACGATGCGCGCGACGATTGATTGGAGTTATGCGCTGCTTGTCGACGCGGAAGCAAAGTTGTGGCGTCGGCTCGCGGTGTTCGCGGGAGATTTTTCGCTCGAGGCGGCGCAAGCGGTCTGCGCGGAACATGACGCCGCGCGCGTTTTGGATGTTCTCTCTGCGCTCGTGGCAAAGTCAATGCTGCAAGCCAAGCCATGGCAACAAGAAATGCGTTACAGTCTGCTGGAAGTGATGCGGCAGTACGCGTTGGAAAAATTGAACGCGGCGAGCGAAACCGCTATGCTGCGCGCGCAACATGGCGCGTATTTTCTCGCCTTTGTTGAACGCGCGAATCGCGAACTGATGGGCGCGGGGCAAGTGGAATGGGTCCTGCGGCTCAGCGCGGATATGGACAATTTACGCGCGGCGCTCGAGTGGGCGCGTGAACAGGCGGCGGAGCAGAATGCGTTGGCGCGTTTTGGCGCGGCGTTGTGGCGCTTTTGGTACGCGCGCGGTTGGTTGAGCGAAGGGCGGCATTGGCTCGAAAGCGCGCTGGAAAATACGCGCGCGGATTCCGCGACGCGCGCGCAAGTGTTGGTCGGACTCGGCGCAATGATGTGGGCGCAAGGCGATTTCGCGCGCGCATCATATTTTTGCGATGCGGCGCGTGAACTGGCGCAGCGTGTAAATGACCTGTCCGGCGTCGCGTGGGCGGAATTGATTTTGGGAATGATCGCGCAGTGGCGCGGCGCGTTCGCGGAAGCGGAAGAGTGGGAATTAGCCGCGCTGCGCCATTTTGAAATAAACGGCGAAGCGTTTGGCAAGGCGATGACCTGTTACACGTTGGGCGTCACCGCGCACACGCGCGGCGCTCTGCCGCGCGCGCGCGAATTTTTTACGACGAGTTTGAACGCGCACCGCGCGCTCGGCAATCCGTGGGGCGCGGCAATGCCGCTTTACGCGCTCGGCGTGATCGCGCAGGGGGATGGCGATGTGGCGACGGCGAAAAAATCTTTTGACGAAAGTTATGCGTTATTTGGCGCGATAGATTCGCATTTGGGATTGGGGCTGAACGCCAATAATTTGGGTTTACTCGCCATCGAGACGGGTGATTTCGCGCGCGCGGCGGAATGGTTAAACGAGTGTTTGCGGCATTTTGAAAAGATGGGGGATCATTCAGGGATTGCGCGCGCGTGGCGCGGTCAAGCGCGCTTGGCGACGCGTCAAGGCGAGCTGCCGCGCGCGTATGAATTGGCGCATCAAAGCTTGAGCGTGTGCGCGCCGTTGGGCGACCAAGTGGGGCTTGCCGAAGCGTTGGAATCGTGCGCGGAGGTCGCGGCGGCGCACGACGCGCTGCCGCGCACGGTATTGTATGCGAGCGCAGCCGCGCGCTTGCGCGATGAACTCGGCGCGCCGCTCTTTCCCGCTGATGCCGCGCGCAGTGAAACAATGCTGCGAGACGCGCGACAGAAATTGGGGGACGCGGAATTTGAGCGCGCGTGGACGGGAGGGCAAACGATTGGGTTGGACGAAATTGTCAAGACGGCATTGGCAGAGTAGCGGACGGAAACGTCCGCTATTTTTTTTGCGTGGCAAAAAATGTTGAACGAATGTTGAACGGGGTGTGATACAGTCTTTCAATCTGGAGGAATCTTTCATGTTCAACCATTCTGACCAAACTTGTATGCCGTATCAGCCAAATCAAACCGCAGGTCAAAGGCAAAATCTATTCATCCGCGCCGATTCGATATGCTGCGCGTATTGCGGCGTCGTCATCTTTCCCGACGAGCGCCGCGCGCATACGGCAAATTATTTCGCGCGCTGGGGGTACTTGCATGACGCGTGTGAGCGGGCGTTGACGCGGGCAGAGTTGTCAACGGATGAGATAAACAGATAAACAGATAAACGGATATATCTAAAACAAATTCAAAAGAGGAGGTGTGTTATGTCCGGCTTGTCACCCGAAGAACGCGCGCGGATTGCCGAAGAACAGCACGTGCGGAATCGTGAGAACGTTGACCTTGCCAAACAAGTGGTCAAAGAGGGTGGCAAGGTGTATCTGAAAATCATCCTCATCGTGTTCGGCGCCCTCGCGGCGTTCGTCGTCTGCTACTTTGTAGTCTTGGGCGGCATTTGCGCGGCAATGTTTGGCGCGATGCCGCGTTGAATTCGCTGAAAAAAAACAAGAATCAATACATCAATAACAAGGAGAACCAAAATGTATCAGAGAATCGTACTCTTTGCGGCTGTGTTTGGACTGTTGGTTGGGTTGGCGACACTTGCGCCGACGCCCACCGCCGATGCGGGCAGCAACGGGCAGCAGTTGTTTTTCTATGTGTACTCGGGCAGCGCCAAAATCAGCTGGCTGTACGTGAATGGCACGAATCAAAACGGCGTCAAGACCACGTGGAGCCGCACATTCAGTCCTGCAACCGCCAGCTATTCGTTAAGCGGTTGGTGGTGGAAAGGCACTACATATATGCAATATCGCATGTCGGATGGCAGAACGGGCGCTTGCACATTTATGATGCCAGTCAATCAACCTAACCGCGATTGGATTGCGATTGGCGTGAATCGGCAGCCTGGAAATTCCTGTTGGGTAAATTAAAAGTCAAATACGCATGAGCCAAAACACGGACACGGCGTAATTTGTCGTGTCCGTGCCAAAAGCCCAAAATATGACAAGATTTTTTATTTCCTTATGCAGTTTCGTTGGGTTGTTATTGTTGTTGGCGTGCGGACAACCTCCTACGCCGCCCCCTGCGCCGACGAGTGCTCCGCTTGTTGAACCCACAAACGTTTCTGACACAACGGGCATGGTTTCGGATGGACTTGGGATAACGCCGCCAGCTGCGCCAACACAACCGCCGATTCCTCCCACAAATGTCCCCGCCGCGAATTTGGAAATTTTCCCGGTGAATCTACAAATTCAAGACGCGGGCGATGGTTGGAACGAAGCAACCTTAAATCTGGCGTACAAAAATACCGGTGACGTGCCGATGCCGCCGCTATGTTTGATATTCGGCGAAACGCCCGCCGGTTGGCAAAGCACTGCTGCGGGCTGTCCGCCCAACGCCATGCGCTTTGACCAAGTGATGGTCGAAACTGCTGAAGGCAAAACATATCCGGCGCAAGTTGCGCCGCCTGTTATAACGGTTGGCGATGACGAATTCAAATTACCCGTTCCGCCGCAAATCCCGTTTCGTCAAGTCACGACCGGCGCGCTCGGTTACATTTTCGAGACAATAAAATTCCGTTTCGCGCAAGCCGCACATCCAACAGCTGTGGTCTTGAGCGGTCCGAACGAGGTGCGTTTGGATTTGAATGCTGTCCCCGCGCAAGCGCCTGCGCCGGATTGGAATCGTTCGCCTGTGCTGCCCGTCACAGCATTGACCCAAGAGACACTCGCCAGCAATTCGCCCAAAGTGCAAATCACGTTTGATGGAACGTGCGTGTATCACGACATTCCGGGATTCTATCAAAAGGGCATTGACTTGCCGTACACGCTGGTCAACACGAACGCTTTGGATGGAGAAAATTACATAATTGACATTACTTATGCGGCGTACTTTCCGGGCGGCGGGCTAAAGTACCGTTCGTATCCACTGCCGCTCACCATCGGTCCGGCGCAAACGGAACACGATACGGTGACTGTTTTGGATGCGGCGATTGATAGCGATTACGACGACATCAGTGAAACCGATGATGAAACGCGCGCGTCGCATCTGATTGTGTTTGGCAAAGACGAGGCAACACGCGTGTACGATTTGACGGGCTGTCCGAACCAATAAAAAAAGCCAAGCTTGAATACAGGAGTGATGCATGTCAGTCCAATTGCAGTGCCCCAATTGTGGTGGCTTCAAAACCACAGACAAAATGATTCATCTTGATGTCGCTACACAAAAACCGATTACCAAATTGGGTGGTTGCGGATGTCTATCTATGTCTTTTGTCCTTCTGGGGGGTTTGGCGCAAATGATTGCTCCATGGGCTTCTGCCTCAAAACAGAACGAGCCGATTGCACTCGCAATTCTAATTGGAGCAGCCATTCTTTTGCTCGTGTTTTATTTAGCGGCGAAACGCGGCAACAACCGCGACCGATCAGCGGCGCAAAAAAAACATGAACTGTATTGTGATCTATGCGGCTATCGGTGGCAGTGGATAGAGGGTTCACCATATCCCAATGTCGTAGTGAATCCCGACTTGATTGCCAAAGGGGAAGCGCAACTGCAAGCGCAAGCACAAGCGCGACGCGATGCCGAGGGTGCGTTTTATTTGTATCAACAAAGACACAAAAAATAAGGTATGAAATCAAAATATGTGATCGTGAGTCTTTTTGCGGGCGCATTGTGGATAATTCTTGCGCTGATTGCTTGCACGCCGGAAGACCAGCGTATCATTGAAACAGAGATTGCGCGCGGCGCGAGCACTGCGGTTGTGATGGCTCAAACCCAAGCGGCGGACGCCGTGCAAACGGGCATCATCGTCGCGCAAACGCAAGCGGTGGATGCAATTCAAACCGGCGCGGCGGGCGCGCAAACGCAAGCCGCGCCATTGCAAACTCAAGTCGCGCAAGCCGCACAGACCGCGCTTGCGGAACAAATTCAACGCGCGGAAACGCAAGCCGCGTTCATTCAACAAACGGCTATCGCGGAATTAACGCGGCGCGCGCCGAATTCCGGCGGCGGGGCGATTCATTATTTCGCGTTGGGCGATTCGATCGCGTCGGGACATGGTTTGATGGATGACGGCACGCCGTGTCATCGTTCGCCGCGCGGATATCCGTATAAAGTGGCGGAGGCGCTCAAGGCGCAGTTTCAAGAAATTCGCTATACCATTCTCGCGTGTTCGGGCGCGACGGCGGGCTATCCTGTGTTGGATGAAAAATGCGATTGTCTGAACAAGAATTGCGCGTGCCGTTTCAAATGGCTCCGCAATCAAGTGGATGAAATGCTCACACAAATGCCCGATGACCGTCCCGTGCTGGTGACCATCAATATCGGCGCGAATGATTTTGGCTGGACGAATCCAAGGAACTTGCTGCCGCACATTCGCGATAACGCCGATGAATATCTGCCTTGGGTGAATGGAATCTCGGAAGGAGTGGCAAGAGAATTGCGTCAAGATATTCTGCCGCGTTTGCTCGAACATCCGAATGTGTATGTGGTGATAACGGATTTATATAACCCCTTTAATCGTTCGAGCAAGTTGTTGTCGGTGCCGGTGTTGGAGCTTCAACCCTGCGACAAACTCATCGGACAATTGGATTGTTACGAGCGCACGGAATATGGAGTGCAGAGTTTGAACAACGCGTTGGTGCTGGATGTGTTTGTGCCGCTCGGCAGACCAGAGAGGTTGCGCGTAACCAACATCAATCCAAAATTTTATGGACACGAATCGCCGCAGCCGAAATGCGGCGATAACGCGCCCGATGTTTCCGAAACATGGATTCAATATCCGGGGCAGGACGGCGTGAATGGCAGGGTGCCGGACTTTATGCGCGACTATATCACGCATGAAGAATTTGGCGACTGTTTTCATCCAAACGAAAAAGGCGCGCAAGCGTACGCGGACGCGGTGATGGAACAGTTTTTGCGGATGCAGAGGTAGTAACGAATTTATTCGTTCCCCTGACTCAACGAATGAGTTCGCCACTACAATTTCAAAAAGGAGTCAAACAACATGATTAAAAGAACCACAATCGCGGGCGCGTTGTTACTGTTCATATTCACCTTTACGTTGATTGGCTGCGGCAGTCAACAATCGGCAATTCGTGGGACCTGGGAACGCGTGACGCCGACCGAGCAACTCGGCATTTTTTCTTTTTTCGCGTTCGTGGAACAGATCGAATTCTTGGAGAACGGCACATTCGTGCTGCCCAAGATTATGAATACGAGCGGCAGCTATTCCTTTCCGCAGAGCGACCGCATCTCTTTTCAGGGCCCGCAGGGAACAGCGACCTACAAGTATGTGGTGAATGGAGACCGGTTGACGTTCGAGGCGGACGGCAAGACGATTGAATACCGGAGAACAAAGTAAAAGTGAGACGCCTGCTCCTTTTATTCATCGTCTTGTTTGGCGCGAGCTGTAGTGTGCTGCCAACGCCCGTGCCCACCGCCGACGCGCACGCGACCGAAACGCGCATTGCGGGAAACATCTATGCAACACAAACCGCGAGCGCGCCCACGCCTGACCCGCGCGTGACCGAAACGGCTATCGCCGCGAAAATTTTTGCGACGCAGACTGCCAGCGCGCCAATCGTTACGCCAACTTCTGTCGGCGCGCAAGCGGCGAACATCTTGTGTCTTTTTCTAACGCCCCAAGAGTTGCCAAACTATGGCGAGAACGGACCCTCACCCATCATTTTTGCGAACCTGAACGAACTCGAGACGCGCAAAAATGATTTTCATGCGCCCGATACTTGGCGCAAACTCTTGCAAGATGCGGGAATGAAATCGGCGTGTCACGCGTTTTATATCGGGATGCTGCCGCCCGAACAACCTGGCAAGCCGCTACCCGGTGTTGCCACAATGACCTTTGTGTTTGGCGGAGCGGATGGCGCGCGAACATTTTTCGAGAATGCAGACTTGGAACCGTACAACGCCGTTTTTCAGGAGAATCCCTTTCATGCCGTAGGCGACGAGTCCAAACAGTTTTACGCGCAGAATCAAGACGAGCGCGTGTCATACTATCTGCTCTTTCGCAAAAAGAATGTTGTCGCGTTGATTGGGATAGAGGGTCCCGTCAAATCCACCGTTGAAGGCGAGTTGATTCGAATCGCCAAAATTGTCGAGACAAAAATACCGTAAACGGAGCAAACAGCGTGAAAAAAAACTTGGGCTATGCGCTTTTGGCTGGCGTGATTCTCTGCCGCGTGCGCCTGTCAAGCCTCCGTCTCAATTTCCGCGCCCACGACCTACGCTAACACGCGATTCAACGCCGTGCCGCTGATATTGACGATGCGCGAGTCGCTTTCGGGAAAAATGCGTCCGATGAGCAAGCGCGACGCGGGCGCGATTTCATCGGGCGCGATCTGCTTCAGATATGCGCCGATGAGCGCGCTGTGTTCGAGTTTCTTTTTCGTCGCGGCGAGTTGTTCGCCGAGAGTGGCTAAATCGAGAAAAAGGGACATGCGTTTCGTCTAATTGCCAATTTGGCTATTCTGGATATAATCTTGTTCGTTCAGGTTAAATCATATTGATCTCGCACAAAACAATGAACACACGTGACAAAGGCGAGTATGCAAAACTGAAAGTGATGTTACGTGCAGCGGAATTGGGTTATACGATCAATCTGCCCACAACTGAAGTGCGATATGACATAGTGTTGGAAAGGGACGGTCGATTTCATCGCGCGCAAATAAAATATGCGGATGGGAGTGCTGGTCATGCTTCGGGCTCTACGCCGTTGGCTTTACACCGTCGAGGAAAACTGTATTTGGACGGCGAGATTGATGCCTTGCTAGTTTACCTGGCTAAAATGGACAAGATTTGTTGGTTCGATTCTGAAATTTTCCACAACAAGGAAGTGCTCTATATTCGTTATGCGCCGACGAAGAGCGGTCAACAAAAGCGTTGTATAATGGCGCAAGATTACTTTTGGTAGATCGGGGCGTAGCGCAGCCCGGTAGCGCACAGCGTTCGGGACGCTGGGGTCGGAGGTTCAAATCCTCTCGCCCCGACCAATTCAGCGATGAGCGATGAGTGACGAGTCAATGACTCGCTTTATCGCTCATCCTTTTTTGTTTCGACAAAACGTTTGCTCGCCGCATTCAGCGCGCGTTCGGCGTCAATCCCGTGCTCTTCGGCAATGCGCGCAATCTCCAACAATAGTTCTCCCACGACGCGCTCGCGATTCCGCGCGCGTTCGATTTTCGATTTCAACCCAAGCTCCGCGTCATTTGGTTTTTTGTTCGCCGTAGAAAACTTTTTGCGCCGCGCCCGTTCCGAAATCTTTTGCGCGCGCGTGAGCGCAGGCAGGTGGCGCGGGATGCCGGCGTCGAGTCCGTTTGCGCTTTCCTTCTGCCCTTTGCTTTTCTTTTCCGCTTGCTTGATCTTTTCCCAATTTTCCAGAACGACACCTACGTCTTGGATGTTTTCATTTCCAAAAACGTGAGGGTGACGACGAATGAGTTTCTCTGCGAGTTCCGCGCCGACATCCGACAACGCGAATTCATTTTCATCGCGCGCAATTTGAGTTTGGAAAAGGACATGCAGCTGTAAATCGCCCAATTCTTCTTTCAAGTGCGCCATGTCTTGATCGGAAATCGCTTCGATCACCTCGTACGCTTCTTCGACGAGCGCGCGCGTAATGCTTTCGTGCGTTTGCTCCAAATCCCACGGGCAGCCGCCGACCGGCGCGCGCAATCGCGCCATGATGTTGGCAAGCGTGAGTGGCGAACTCGAATAAGGCAAGGGCGGCACATACAATACGGCGCGGCGCGCGGCGCGCGGATACGCGATGGTATCGAGTGGAAAAATCTTTTTTGTCTTGCCGCGCGCCAGCGTTAGCTCATGCCGCGCGGGATAATTGACGCGCAAGGTGTTGACGACGCGCTCCAATAACTCGGCGGTGTCGCAATCCAATACGAGCGCGGGACGGTCGGTATCGAGGCGCGGAAAATAATCGTCCGCGAGTTCGCTTGCCGCGACGATTTGCAGACCGTGTATCAGCGGGTCAAGCGACAGAGTTTCTAGAACGGATTGTAAATCAAATTTTATGGTGTCCGCGTGCGCGCGTTTTCGATTGTCCATCTCGAATTTCAAGCTCCAATCTCTAATCGCCAAGCTCTAACTCTTGCGCGTGACAAAGAACGCGGCAAGCCCGAGCAGTCCCGCGCCGACAATCAGAACCGCCGCCAAGAGGAGCAGCGTCCAGTTGATGTTATTGGTTTCGCGCGGCGGAATCACGGTCGGCACGCCGCCATAAACGCGCGTACGTGACGTTTCCACTTTGTCAGCGGGCATCGCAATCGCGGCGCTCGTCGCAGCCGTTTCGGTGGCGGCTGCCGTTTGCGTCGCTTCCGCTTGCGCTTGGGTCGCTTCCGCTTGCGCGGTTTCCGTTACCGCTTCGGGCGTCGCGCTGGGCGGAATGGTGGTAGACGTTTGCGTCGGCGTTGGCGTGAGCGGCGTCGCGGTCGCGGTTGCGGTGGGCGAAAGCGTTGGCGTGAATGTCGGCGGCGGCGGCGTTGCGGTTGCGGTAGCTGCGCTGCCGACGCCGTTCTCGGCGAGAATGAGCGAAGGGGGCGCGGCGGGCGGATGCAGTTCGTTGATTTTGAAACCCTTGCTCGCTTTGCCCTGCGCGCTGCTGGCGATAATCAATACGCGGTCGTTATTCGCATCAAAGACATATTTTTGGGTATTGTTAGGAATACGCGCCATGCCCAAATTGATATTAAAAAAATTGCCGCCATCCGGCACAACCACAATCGTCGAGAGCCACGTCGAACGACCTGACGTGTCTTTTTTATCGCCGTCGCGCACTTGAGCGTAAACAAGCGCGCCGTCCGCTTCGCTGCCATCGGCATTGGAAACGCGCCCGATGATTGTATAAGGCGTTTCCGGCTGAAGCGGCGGACCGGTGCGAATGCTCCAATGAGCGTTGTTATTCGTGTACGTCTTGCCGCCCGAAATAATATCGAACGTGTAATTGGTTTTCGCGTCCAGATTCGAGACGACAACATAATGGGTCGTGGCTTGATACTCGCTGCCGCGTATATCATCGAACGTGGCGCCGGCGCCCAAACGCACTTGGCCCTTTTCGCTTTTGACAGTGCGCCAGGAAACGACAAATTGATTGTCTGGACTGACGCCGTTAAAAACGACGACCATGTTGGAAAGACAAACGGTCGGCGTAGGGTCGGCGGTAACGGGCGCGGTGGCGCAGCCAAGCGGATCAGCGGCGGGAGCGTCGAGCGGAAGGAGGAAAAAGGCGAGGGCAGTCAGCGTCAGGATGAATGCCAACAAAACGGTGCGTCGCGTCGAAAAATTACGCATAATCAACTCTTGAAAAAACGAACGCACGACAGTGTGCCAATCAATAGCGCTTTTGTACCATCCTTGCGGCGCTTTGTCAAAGCGAAATGCGGATGAGAAATGGAACGCGCATCGGCGCGCGAACGTCTAAAAATGGCGTCAGGCGCGTTTCTTTGACGCAAACCAACAGTGTGTTATACTCTTGCGCCGTAAAGTTCATGCTATGATCTCCGCTCGATTTCTGTTACGAATCCGCTTTTTTAGCGTCCTTGGCCTGTTTGTTGCGTTATCCGCATGTGGTCAGCGACCACCGATTGAAACCACCATTTTATCGGCAGGCAACGAGACTCCGACCGCCTTTATCAATCTACAGGTTTCGGCGGCGCAAACGCAAGTGACGGTTACGCCTACGCTAACCGCCACCGCTGCCGTCACTGCATCGTCAACGCCCAGCGCAACGTTTGCGTCAACGCTTTCGCCGACGCCGGCGTTCAGCCCAACTTGGACCCTCACCGTAAACAAAACGCTTGTGTCCGCGTCGGGAACACCCAGCGCGCGCGGCACAATGACCGCGACAATCAGCGCGTCCGAGACAGCGCCGCCGAACGCGTGTTTTGGTTCCATTAACGGCAGCGTCGTCGCGGATTTGAATAGCGATAGCCAAGCGGAAGCGGGCGAACCGGGCGTGCAAGGCGCTAAATTATTTTTGTACAACGCGTCGGGCGTGATTGGTTTGTATACCACCGGCAACGGTCAATTTTATTTTCCAGGTTTGGTCGCGGGCAAATATACCTTGACCGCCGCGCCGCCGTCGGGTTATACGCCGGGCGACAAAGGTTCGTTTGAACTCAATGTCGAATGCGACCAAACCGTCACGCAAAACTTTTTGATGAACGGCGGCACGCCCGCGCCCGATGCCACGCCGACCGCCGCGAGCCGCAGCAAGATTACGCCGGTGGTCAGTGAAACCGGCACGCCGCGCGCGAGCCGCAGCGGCGCGAGCGCGAGCAAATTCAAACCGTTTTCCGTCGCCGCTGTGTATGACATTGCGGGCTGCGGCGCCATTACCGCGCCCGGGTTGTACCGCCTAACGACTTCGCTCACCAGCCAATGGGATTGTATTGCCATTCACAGCGATAACGTGATTTTCGATTGTCAAGGATATTCGTTGAACGGACGCGACTATAATGGCTATGGCGTAGTAGTGCATCAAATCGGCAATGTGTTGAGTCAACGCGCGCCGCAAAACATCGAGATTCGCAACTGCAAAAGCAGCAAACACAAATACGGCATTTTTATTGACGCCGCGCAAAATTTATACGCGCATGACAATACGCTCTCGGATAATTTTCGCGATACCGATGAGCGCGGCTTTGGACAATTTCTCGGTTTGACCGAAGGCGGCGGCATTCGCGTCGGCGCGGCGACGAACGCGCTCATCGAAAATAATACGACCAACAACAACGCGATTGGCATTGACGTACGCAACGGGAGCGGCATCACCGTGCGCGGCAATACGGCGAGCCAAAACAGCGCGTGGGGCGTGCATTTTTACAATGTGCAGTTCGGTGAAATTGACGGCAACACGACCGCCGACAATATTCGCTATTGCACGTGGGGCAACGGCACCGTGGGCCCAGGCTGCGACGCGGGCGGTATCATGCTGCAAGCGGGTTCGAGCAAAAACGTGGTGCGCGACAATATCATCACCGGCGGCAACGGCAACGGCATTTTTATCAAAGCGCACGGCACGCCCTGCGGCGATGGCAACGTGATTCAAGGCAACACCATCAATGGCGCGTTATACAACGCGATTGAATTATCCTTTTGCCGCGACAATAAAATCGCGGGCAATCACATCGCCAATTCGCTCGACGGCATCTGGCTCGGTTTCGCGCAAAAGAATGAAATCAATGGCGGCAATGAACTGCGCGATCTCGCTAATCACGGAATCATTTCGTGGAATAGCAGCCAAAACAACGTCTCGACCAACACGATTGTCAACAGCCGCGAAGGTTTATATTTCTATTCATCCGAATACGACCGCGAGCAATTTTTCTTTGTGCCGGGCGCGCCGAGCGACCACATTTCCACCGAAAATTGTTTGTGCGATAATTCGCTTTTGAATAACGCGGTCGCCGCGATTCATCTTAACAATTCCATCAAAAATCAAATCACGCAAAATCGTTTGACCAACAACGCGGTCAATTTTGTGATGGAAGGCAATACGGCGGGCAATATCATTCAGGACAATCAAATTCAGGGCGGCGCATATCGCCTTGACGCGCCCAACCCGCAGCGCGTCGCATTCTCGAACAAGCCGCGCGCGCTGACAGCGTACACCTTTGAGGGTCGCCCCTTGTCGCGCGCGGAATTTTTACGCGCCTTGTGGACCGACGCGCCGGAAGAATCTTTTGATTTGCGTTGGTTCAAAACTAAAATGCGAATTTCGCTGCGCTGGATGTTGGAATCTCAATAGAAAGAAAAACTCACATGCCCCTTTCCGCTTCGCAAACTGTCGCGCTCACCTGTCCGCAATGCCAAGCCGCATTCAACGTTGAGGTCTGGCTCATCATAGACGCGGGCGAACGCCCGGACCTTGCCGCGCGCTGCCGCGACGGTTCCATTCACGTCGCAACCTGTCCGAATGGTCACAGCGGCATGTTGGGCGCGCCGCTGCTCTATCACGATCGCGCCAACCAACAATTATTCTTTAGCTATCCGCCCGGCATGACCGAAGCGCAAATTCAGGAAACGGGCAATCAACTTGTGGAAAAGCTGCGTTCGCAGCTACTCATTTTGCCCGGCAGCAGTTATCTCGATGCGCCGCGCGCGGTGCCGCTGGAACTCTTGAGCGCGGCGATTGAAGACCGTTTAGACGAGGCAATGGCGGAATTGCAAGCGCAAGCCGAAGCGTTGCAAAATGACCCGGTGATTGGCGCGGCAATGCGTACGCTGCAAGAACATCCGATGTTAGTCGAAGCGCTTTTGGCGTGGATGAATCTAGAGCTATGGCAGGACTCGAAGGTTTTTCTCGCGGCGCGCGCCGACCTGCTCACCGCAGATGCCGAACAAGTGATCGGCGCGATGCTCGACCTCGCGCGCGCGCAAAACGACGCGAACGCTGTCGAAGACTTGGGCGTGCATGATGAAATCTTGCGCACGGCGCGCGCCCAAGGCGTGGATGCCGCGTACGCCGATTATCTTGTCGAAGGCGCGCGCGAAACAGTTTTGGCTGACCCGCGACTTGAATTGGAGATGCGCTTGGCGGAACTCAATATCCGCTCCAAAGCAGACCTCGAACGCGCGCTCCAAGAACATCCTGATTTGCAAGTTTTGATGCAGCGCGCAGTGGGTAATGACCCATTGATGCAGGCGCTTGATGCGCTCACGATGGCGGAATCATTTCAGGATACGCAGGGCGTCGCGCGCGCCTATCCCATTCTTTTGAGCGACGAAGGTTTGCAAGCTCTACGCGCGTTCGCGCAGGGCGCGCGTCAAAACGGCGAACCGGACGCGGCGGACCAACTTGAAACACGCATCGCCATGCTCGAACAAATTCGCGCCAACAATGTCTAGCCGCTCACGCGATACTGCGCAGCTGCGCGCGCGTTTTATCTCCCACGCGTTCCAGTGTCAGCGCGCCGCCGATGACCGCCATAAGCGTGCTGTGCAGCTGCAAACCCTGTCCTCCGCCATTCGGCGCCTTTGCCAAACCCACGCCATCATCCCAAATTTCAATCACCAAACCATTCTGTTCCAACGCGCGCACCGTTAAATGCAGTGGCGCGTGCAAAGTCTGACCGCGCCCGTGTTTCGCCGCGTTGCGTATGGCTTCGCGCGCGGCGGCATACAACGTTTCCGCGTTCAGCGCGGCTAAAGTTTGCGCCGCATCCGCCGCGCGCGGTTCAATTTCCCACGTCACGCTATCAAACGCGCTCGCGAACTCGTCTTCCACCGCGCGGCGCAGCGCGTTCAATAAACCATATTTTTCGATTTGCGGCGCCGCGCCTGTCGGCATTTCGCGCAAGAGATTCGATAACGCGTGATGCACCGCTTGTAACTGCGTCAACGCGTAATTCGCGTCGCCGGCGCTCAAATTCAACAACGCCAAATGCAGTTGCGGCAAAATATCGTCATGCAGCGCGCGGCGCGCGCGACGGTCAATCACTTGGGTCGTCGCCAATCGTTCGCGCTGCAATGCCACCAACCGTCGCGTCAATTCCGCGCGCGCTTGCGTTTGCGTGATGCGTTCGCCCGCCGCGCGCGCAATCTCCATCTCTTCTTGCGTGTACAAACTATCATCGGCGCGCTCGCCCAATAACAATACGCCCAACATGCCGCGTTCATCGGACAAGGGCAGCGCCCAGCGCGCGCCGTGAAAGACCGTTGGCGCGATGGGCAGCGCGGGCGAATGTTCGCTGAATTGCGCGTCCAACGACGCAAGCTGTTCGCATGGCGGCGGCGCGTCGGGCGGAAATGCCAAAGCAGACGCGAACGGAATGCGCGGACAAAGATACGCCACACGCGCGTTCAACACTTGCGCGATCAATATATCAAATGCCGCGCGTCCGCCATCCAATGCCTCCGCGTCGGCGGTTTGCAAGAATGGGCGCAATTCCGCGACCACGCGTTCGCGTTCATCAAACGCGCGCGCCGCGACCAGCGCGTAAAAAAACACGAGCAACAGCGTCGCCGCCAGCAGCGCATACACTGTATCGAGTGGCCAAGTCAGCGTCGTCGCAGTCAACGCGCTATAACCCGCTGCCAGAATGAGCGCGCGACGCCATTGTCGCAAGAAACCGCGTCGCGGCAGCACCTGGCCCGTAAAAATTTCATACGATACAGTCGCTTTGCCAACCGCCACCGCCGCCGCCGCAATTAACGCGCCAACCAAAACGTCGAACCACGCGAAAATATTTCGCAGCGCGGTTTCATCTATAACCGCGCGCGTATCGAGATAAAAAAACAAAATGACGATGAACGTCGAGACGAGCAAACTCACAACGAGCAGCGCCGCGCCCGCGCCGGTGAACCACGGCTGCGCGCGTTTGCGCGCCACATCGCCGAGCCACCGCGCCGAAGGTTCAGGGTGACGCAGCGCGTGAATCGAAAACGCGATACATGCGATGTTGTACACCGCGTACACGCCGACCAGCAGCGGCGCGCCGGGCGGACGCGCATATTCGGCGCGCTCAAATAACACGATTTGTTGAAAGGTGGGCAGCGCGCCGCCAAATAAAATCAAACCGCACAAAAATAGCGCGCTCGTCAGGCACAGCGTCAAGCCGATGAAATGCAAACGGCGCCAACGCGGCCGCGCCGCGCCGAGCGCATCCAACTGTCCCGTGTACCATAACATGACCACATACCACGTAAGCGGCGCGGTGATGATGGGCAGCCAGCCGAAATGCCACAATACATCGAGGTCAAATGTGGCGGCGCGCAAACCGCGCGCGATAATCGCCGTATGCGTCAGAAAAAAGACGCCGCTTAATAGCAAGCCGCCGCCCGCGAGCCAAATGCCCCAACTCTTGCGCTCGGCGCTCAATAGCACAACCAAGCCCAACCACAACAACGCCATCGTGTTAAAGAGCGAAATGGCGAGCGCGAGCGTATCGGGTAGAAAATTACCGGACATGTTTTAGCGGCGCGCGCGTTTCATCGGGGCTTTGCCACTCGACCCATGCGCCGTGTTCGTCCTGCACGTACGGCGCGCCATCGTCGTCCCATTGAATCAAACGCTCCGCGCGCACAATCAATGCCGCGCGCGTGCGCGCGATTTTTTCATCGTTGGCATTGTCCGTCAAACCCCACGCCGCGTAAATTTGACCGTTTGTGCGCGCGATGGTGCGCTTGTCTTTGAATCCCATGCGCGCGGCGATTTGTT
Source organism: Anaerolineae bacterium (assembly GCA_021463195.1). GTDB lineage: Bacteria > Chloroflexota > Anaerolineae > UBA4142 > SHND01 > SHND01. The sequence continues at coordinate 10,045 of JAJTXZ010000045.1, read as the reverse complement.
CGTTGCTCAAACCGCGCGCCAATAGGGTTGCCACTTGCTGCTCATTCGGTTCGAGCAAATCCATCGGCGATTGCTCGTCGCGGGCGCGCACCTCTTGTACGCGCGCCTCGATTTCGGGGTCAATGAAACTGCGTCCGGCGACGGCGTCTTGGAGCAGCGGCACAATCATTTCGGGCAGCAGATAATTTGATTTTTTCACGTACGCGTAATGGGAAAGGATGCCGCTGCGTCGAAAATCGCGATAATACGCGTCGTCGTCTTGAATGGAATAAAACACAATCGGCAAACGCGGACTTTCGCGGCGCAACGCAACGGCGGTTTGAATGCCGTTTGGTTCGCCCTCCAGTTGCACATCCATCAACACGCCATCGGGCAGCTGCGCGCTCAGAGCTTGCAAAGCATCCGCGCCGCGCGCGCAATCGAAAATGATCTGCGCGTGCCGCGTCGCTTCCAAACCGCGTTTCAATGCCGCGCGCAATTTGTGATTGTCTTCGACGAGAAAAATGTTTAGCATGATGCTTTGGGCCAATCCGCAAGAGCTTAGCCAAAATGTTTAAAGCCCGTTTCCTGCATGGTGAGCGGCGCGAGTTCCGCGCTAAATAATTCCGCCGCGATAATTTCGCCGACCACGACGACCGAGTCGCCCGCCGGCGTTTCGTCCGTGACGCGGCATTCCACATAACCGAGCGTATCTTGCAAGATCGGATTTTGCGTCAACGCGCTCGGCTGCCAACGCGCCGCGTCCAATTTGCGCGGATTGGTGCGCGCGGATTTGCCCAACATGCCCGCGAACTCGCGCTGTCCGGAAACGAGAACATGCACAGCAAAAAAGCCGCTCGCGCGCAGCAACGCTAATGTGGTGGCGTCGCGCTCGACCGCTAGCATTAACATTGGCGGCTCAAAGGAACACTGTGATAACCAGTTGGCGAGAAAAACGCCGTTGCGGTTTTCATGCTGCGCGGTCACCGCATACATGCCATACGTGAATGAGCGCAAGACATTGCGTTTGGCTTGAATATCCAAAAATGAACCTCCGCGAATTTTTGATGGTTAAGGCGCGTACGCGTTTGGCGCGCGCGAATCTTAGCCGTGAGCGCGTCATTACGCAAACTACGGATTGCGGCGTTGAATCGCATCGCATCGTTCGCAACGACAAACCACGCGCCTGATTTTGCCAACCCTGTATCGCGCGTCGCGGGCGGATGTAGTACAATGCAATGGTAATGAAACGCTCGGCGCTTGAAGCGCTCTCATACGCAAACCGCCTCGCGCGGACGAGCTTGCTATTGGCGAATCCATTCGCGATGGCGTGGGATGCCGCAAAGGTCAAACGCGTTGCGCGAATGCATTTGCGCGACGGTACCCTTATCGAAAATGTAGCGGGCAATTATTCGTTGATTGATTTGGTGTACGAGATTTTTGTCAAGCAGGTGTACTGTCAGCAGGTGACAATTCAAGCTCACGATATAGTGGTGGACATTGGAGCGAATGTGGGCGTGTTTGCGCTCTATGCCGCGCGCAAAACATCCGGCGCGATTTTTGCGGTCGAGCCAGCGCCGCAACTGGCGGCGGGTTTGGCGCGTAATCTGGAATTGAACACTATGAAAAACGCGCGCGTGTGGCGCGGCGCGCTCGGCGGCGGCGCTGGCACGCTCGCTTTGGCGGACTGGGACGCGACCGCGCCCATTCAGAGTCTGCCGCGTTTTATGGATGAAAACCAACTCGATCAAATAGATTTTCTTAAAATGGATTGCGAGGGCGCGGAGGGCGTCGTGCTGCAAACCACGCCGCTGACCTATCTCAAACGCGTGCGCAAAATCGCGTTGGAATTTCACGATAACGCTTCGAGTCTCGAACATACAGAGCTGGCGCGCTGTTTGCAAGCGGCGGGTTTCGCGGTATGGTTGCGCGCCAAGCCGGGCGTTCCGTTTGGCTATCTTTATGCCGCGTGCCGCGAAACGACATGATATTTGTCGCGCGCGTCGCGCGGCATGGTCGCGTGACTGCTTCCAGACCCCAAGCGTTTTCGAAAACCCTTAAAGTCTGGAAATGTTGATTCTCGCTTGTTCAAGTCAACTAGAAATACGCCAAATAAAATCCGCGCTAGTTGGGCATCATCGTGGTGATGGCGTACAGCGTCGCGGCAAACAAGAGCAGTAACGCGACAAAGGTGATGCCAGTCGCCAAGAGCGCGTATTTCAATCCTTTGCCGGCATAACCAGCGCCGAATACAATGCACAGAATCACGAACGCAAAGAGAGCAAAGATAGCGGTGAACGTCATACGCCATACTCCTTGGGATGCGCGGCGCATTTTATGCGATGCAAGCTGTGTAGAGAGATGTTCTCTAACAGCGCATTCGGGAATGCGCGCGATATAATTTCAGATTAAAAGCGTTAGCCGAGCATTGGTTCGGAATGCTCCGACGCGGGCAAAGGCGTTGGAGCGTCATCGCGCCGTGAATGCGCGCCCAACACCGCTTCCAGCGTTGGCAGCATTGTCGTCACGCGTTTGGCGCGAATCGCCAGGTCCCACAACGGCTCGAATTTTTTCCAACCGCCGGCATACGCGATATGGCGCGCGCGTTCGGTCCAACTCGCGCTCGTCCACGCGCCCGCGAAAATATTTTTCCACGCATAAAATTCGCGGTACGCGCGCCAATATCCATTTTCCAATTCGTTAGCGGACAAACGCGCGGGCTGGTACACCACGTGCCGCGTATCGTACAAATCCCAATCGCTGTGCAAGACGCGATTCTGCGCTTGCATCTGCTGATACAAGCCCGTCCCCGGATACGGCGTTAAAATGTGAAACGTGGCGGTCTCGATGCCGTTGCCGACCGCCCATTCCACCGTGCGGTCAAACACGCTCGCGTCGTCGTCGTCCATGCCAAAGACAAAACTGCCGTTCACCATCACGCCGTTATCATGCAAACGTCTGATGGCGGCGCCATAATCCTTGCGCAGATTTTGATATTTCGACGACGCGCGCAAATTTTGCGGCGACAAAGTTTCAAAGCCGACAAACAAGCTGCGCAAACCCGCTGCCGCCGCTTTTTCCACCAACCCGGGTTTCAAAACGCTTTGCACCGTCGCCGCCGCTTGCCATACGCGGTTCATCCCACGCATCCCCTCGCATAACGCCGCGGCGAATTTGGCGTTGCCAAATAAATGGTCATCCAGAAAATACAAATGGCGTCCCGGCAAGCGTTCGATTTCCGCAAGCGCCGCGTCCACGCGCTGCGTGTAAAAAGAATTGCCCCCTTCAAAGAACGCGTTTTTGTAACAAAAGTTGCATTGATGCGGACAGCCGCGCGACACCACAATCGAATTGGGCACCAGATATAAATTGCGTTTGATGAGGTCGCGGCGCAAAGGCGGCAGATGTTCGAGCGCGCGCTGCGCGGGCGCCTGATAACACGCGCGCGGTTGCCCCGCGCGAAAATCGCGGAGAAATCGCGCAAAGGTGTCATCTCCCGGCCCGAGAAAAATCGTATCGGCATGTTGCGCGGCTTCGCGCGGAAGCGAGGTCACATGCAAACCGCCGAGACACACATGCGCGCCGCGTTGGCGATAATGGTCGGCGAGTTCGTACGCGCGCCGCGCCGAGGTGATATAGACTTGAATCACGACGAGTTCCGGGTCGTCGTTCAAATTCAATTTTTCGACGTGTTCATCTTGTAACTCAATTTCATCGGCGGGGTCGAGATGCGCCGCAAGGGTGGCGAGTCCGAGCGGCGGAAAGAGCGCATATTTGATGGGGCGAAAAAAGGGACTGGTGGCTTCGGTCAACGCCGGCAGAATCATTTTAACTCGCATAACAAATCCTCCTCAAACTGGACATTCGAGGAGGATTATAACGAGCCGCGCGCCGACGCGCCATTCTCTGTGTGCGCGCGCCCTGACACTCGGGCGCTTGACACGCCAACGCCGCTTACGGTTTCAACACCGCGCCTTCATTCGCCTGACTCACCAATGCGGCGTAGCGCGCCATGACGCCATGCGTGTAACGGGGTGGCGGCGCGCTCCACGCGCGCTGACGCGTCGCAAGCTCTGTCGCGGATAATTCGACGTTCAACGCGCGGCGGTCTGCGTCAATCACAATCATATCGCCTTCTTGCAACAAGCCAATGGGTCCGCCGACGTACGCTTCCGGCGCGACATGTCCCACCATCAAACCGCGCGTCGCGCCGCTGAAACGTCCGTCCGTAATCAACGCGACCGATTCACCCAAACCTTTGCCCACAATCGCGGCGGTTACGCCCAACATTTCGCGCATGCCCGGTCCGCCGCGCGGGCCCTCGTAGCGAATCACCACTGTATCGCCCGCTTGAATTTTGCTTTGGGTCACCGCGTCCATCGCGTCTTCTTCGCGGTCGAAAATGCGCGCGGGCCCGCGATGATAGGGCCGCTCGTGGCCTGCCATTTTGACCACCGCGCCATCGGGCGCGAGATTGCCTTTTAAAATCACAAGACCGCCCGTCGGTTTCAACGGGTTATCGAGCGCGCGAATCACCATTTGGCCCGCGACTTCATGCGCGCGCGCCGCCTCTTGCGCGTACGTGTTGCCGGTGACGGTGAGCGTATCGCCTTGAACGTAACCGCCATCGAGCAAACGTTTGGCAATCACCGGAATGCCGCCCGCGCGGTCCACTTCGACCGCGGTATATTTTCCGCCCGGCACCAAATCCGCCATCAATGGCGTGCGCGCGCTGATGGGATCAAAATCGTCAATCGTCAACGCGATGTCCGCTTCGCGCGCCATCGCGAGCAAATGCAGCACCGCATTCGTCGAGCCGCCTGTCATTGCCACGCACGCGATAGCGTTATCGAACGCGGCGCGCGTGAGAATGTCGCGCGGTTTAATATCGCGTTTCAATGTTTCCAAAACCATCGCGCCGACGTTGCGCGCGACCTCTGCTTTGCGCGGGTCAACCGCTGGCACGCCGTTGACGCCGAACGGCGAAAGTCCGATGATTTCCATCACCGTCGCCATCGTGTTGGCGGTATATTGACCGCCGCACGCGCCGGGGCCCGGGCAGATGACCTGTTCAAATTCATGCAAATCGGCTTCCGCCATGTTGCCTGCGGCGACCGCGCCAATCGCTTCAAAAATCGAACCGACCGCATAATCTTGGCCGCGCCAATGCCCCGGCATGATTGTGCCGCCATACAAGGCGATGCCGGGAATATTCAACCGCGCGAGCGCCATGCCCGCCGCCGGAATAGTCTTGTCGCAGCCGCACAAGATCACCAACGCGTCAAAATAATACGCGCGCGTCATCAATTCAATCGAATCGGTGATGAGGTCGCGGCTGATGAGCGAAGTCTTCATGCCTTCGGTGCCCATCGTAATGCCATCGTGCGCGGACACGGTGTTGAATTGAAACGGCGTGCCGCCTGCCGCGTGAATGCCTTCCGCGACGCGCGCCGCCAATTCCGGCAAATGAAAATTACAGCTCATTTGCGCGTACGGCACCGCAATGCCAATGAGCGGTTTTCGCAAATCGTCGCTCGAATAACCGACCGCGTGAAAATACGAACGCGCTGCCGCGCGATTTACGCCATCAAGCAGCACGCGCGAACGAGAACGAGGATCAGGATTCATAAATTTTCAGCGCAAGTAAAAAACTTAATGAGCCCGCTTTTTACTTGGCTTGTGCCTTTCGTCAAGGTGTTACATTCACTTGTCCGACCAGCGTCGGATTTTCATGGATATAGAACGAATAGTTGCCGGCTGCCTCAAAGTTGAAAATATAAAAACCATTAGGCGGCAGCGGCGGCGACGCAAAGAATTGATTGGGCTGTCCCGGAATGCCGCTTAGAATGGTGTAGGTGTTTTGAGAATCATTTACCCACAAGACGGTTTGGCCCGCCTTGATTTCAATCATCGGCGGCTCGAGCTGTCCATTTTGCAATTTTATCGTCGCGTCCGAACGCGGCGGAATCGCGGTGGGTGAAAGCGGCGTGGGCGTGGGCGGCGGCGGCAGCGCTGTCACTTCGGGTTGCGGCGCGACGGGAATTGGACCCGGCGCGGGCGGCAGCGGCGTTTGATTGCCGTACGGCACCGAACCGGGGCATGGAATCACGAGCGTCATGCCCGGACGTAAAACGCGTCCCCATAATTGATTCGCGTCGCGAATGGCGTTGATAGTCGTGCCGTGATTCAACGCAATGCGAAACAGATTATCTTTGGGTTTGACGACATACGTGGTCGAAGGCGCGCAAGATTGCGGCGGGCGCGGCGGATTGGGGGGGGGGATATTGCCGCACGGCACAAAGAGGATTTGCCCCGCGTAAATATAATTCGGATTATGCAATCTGTTGATTTGCGCGAGATACCAATATGAAACGCCGTGCCGAATCGCGATGCGAAATAAATTATCGCCGGGGCGCACGAGATATTGACAGCCGCCCCAGGCGTTCACCGCGACTTGGACGCGCAGCGGGGCGGTTTCAGCGGCGTGGACCGGCGCGGCGGCAGACCACGCGAACCATCCGAGCCATAACGCGCTCACGCCAAACAATACGCGCATGATTTTCATATTCGCATTATCCTTTTGTCCGAGAGAGCGAGATTCATACTTGTACCGGATTGCCGCCTTGCCGCGCTGAAGCGTTAATGGCGTCCCACAATTTCGCCATCCGCAAACCGACTTGGGGCGGACACGGATTTTCCATTTTGCCCGCGCGCACATCGAGAAATTGTTCCCATACGCCGAGCGATGGCGGCAATTTTATATTTTTAGTTTTGAATCCTTCGCCGCGTGGTTTGCCGATTTGGATTTCGAGACGTTCGCCCCAAATGCCGGTGCGGAGCAAACCGCCATTGCCGACGATGATGATTTCCGATGCCCAAGTGGGGAATGCGTCGCCGCACGCGTGCATCGTCACATATACGCCGGATTTCGTTTTCGCCATCACTGTTCCGATAATGTCAACGGGCGCGCCGCGCTGATCGAGCCATGCCGCGACTTCGACAAAATCTTCGCCCACCAAATCGCAGGTGGTATTCAAAAGATGCGCGCCAGTGTCAAATAAAAAGCCGCCGCCCGAAAGTTTTGGCATTTGGCGCCACGTGTTCGCGGTGTTCGTTTTCCAATTTTGCCACGCGATGCCATTGACGCTTTGCATGACGCCGATTTTTCCCGCGCGCAAAATATTTTTCGCTTCGCGGATTTGCGGCGAAAGGGAACCGGGGAACGCGACGACGAGCAGCCGTCCGGTGGTTTGCGTAACCTTGATGAGTTTACGCGCCTCGCGCGCGTTCAGCACCATCGGTTTTTCCAACAAAATGTCGAGACCGCTTTCCAAACACGCGGTCGCTTGGCGTAAATGATACGCGTGCGGCGTCACAATCAACGCCGCGTCGAGTTCGCCGCGAAATTCTTGGAGCAGAATTTCCAGGTTGGGCCCAGTGGCAGGCACGGGCAAATCATTTTTCTCGAACAATTCTGTCGCCAGTTCCAGTTGCTGCGGCGAAGGGTCGCACAGCGCGACGATTTCCGTCGTGTCCTGTTGTTTCAACATCATTTCGATGTGAAAGCGCGCCATTAAACCTGTGCCGATGACGATAGCGCGAATTTTATTCACAGTGCTTTTCCTCAAGCCCACGCGCTCGAGTTGTCCAAGCGCATGGGCGAATTTTTGGATAAACCCAAGCTTTGCTTTTAGGCGATTGCCGCGCTTAGATTTTGTTTGCCGAGCAATAAACCTTCTTTGACCAATTCTTCGGTGTGTTCGTATTCCGGGTCTTCATGTTCGATGGATAATACGCCGTCATAACCGTTCGCGCGCAAGACCTGCGCCCAGCGCTTCCAATCAATTTCGCCTTTGCCCGGCAAACGATATTGCCACCACGTGTTCCAACCCGAATTGAGAATCGAATTGTACGCGCGTTTGTCCGCGTAAATCACAGTGTCTTTGGCGTGCGTGTGAAAAATGCGCGCGGCGTATTTTGGCACAATATCGTAATAATTCACGCCGAGCCACACCAAATGCGACGGATCAAGGTTCAAGCCAAAATTCGGATGTGGCAGCCGCGCGAACATTTCGTCCCACAGCGCGGGCGCGTACGCGAGATTGCCGGGCAAGCCTTCAAATTGCCAACCGGGCATCGGACAATTTTCAATCGCGATTCGCACATTGCGCGCGCCCGCGTAATCGAGCAGCGGCGCGAACACCTTGACCATTTCGTCAAAATTTTCTTGTTGTGTTTTGGTTTCATCGCGCCCGATGAATGTGCTGACGATGGTGACGTCGAGCGCTTTGGCTGCGTCGAGGATGCGATAAAGCTGATTGAGCTGCGCTTCGCGTTCGGCGGGATTATGCGCGAGCGTATTGGGGCAGTATGTCAAGCAAGTGAACGCGACGTTATGTTTTTGCGCTAGCGCGTACAGCGCGTCCGCGTCGCGTCCGGTGAAATTCGCCACATCGAGCGACGGGTCCACCGCGTTCTTGGCGCGAGGCCAACACGCGAGTTCAAGCGAAGGAAAACCATTCGCGCCCGCCCACTCGATAATTTCGGGCAAATTGCGATGATGAAAACAGTTGGTGAGAAAACCGATGTGCATGAAAAAAAAAGGTGGACGACGGACGACAGGCCGCGGTGTATTGCCGGCGGTCTGTCGCCCATTGTCTGGCGTCGTTAGTGTCCTAAAATGGGATGCGGCACGTATGGCTCTTCGAGATATTTCATTTCTTCGCGCGAGAGTTTGATCGTTGTGGCGGTGAGGGCGTCTTCAAGCTGATACATTTTTGTCGCGCCAATGATGGGCGCATCAATGCTCGGTTGATTCAACAGCCATGCCAACGCGACCGAAGCGGGTTTGTGTCCCATGCGCGCGGCGAGCTCGCTCACGCGGTCAACGACTTGGAAATCAGCGTCGCGATAATACATCTCTTGCGCGAATGGGTCGCTTTTTGCGCGTATGGTTTCGCCGCCCTTGTCGCGCGTGCGATTGCCCGCGAGAAAACCGCGCGCGAGCGGCGACCACGGAATGAGTCCGACGCCCAGGTCGCGACACAGCGGAATCATTTCGCGCTCTTCTTCGCGATACACCAGATTGTAATGATTTTGCATCGAGACAAATTTTGTCCAGCCATTTTTCTCCGCCATATACTGCGCTTTTTGAAATTGCCACGCGTACATGGATGACGCGCCGATATAACGCGCTTTGCCGCTTTTGACGATATCGTGCAGCGCGCTCATCGTCTCTTCAATCGGCGTTTCCTGGTCCCAGCGATGGATTTGATACAAGTCCACATAATCCATGCCGAGCCGCCGCAGCGAAGCGTCAATCGAACTCAAAATGTGTTTGCGCGACAAACCGCGTCCGTTGGGGTCGTCGCTCATCCGGCCATGCACTTTGGTCGCGACGACCACCTCATCGCGTTTCGCCAAGTCGCGCAGCGCGCGTCCGGTGATTTCTTCGCTGACGCCGATGGAATAAACATTCGCGGTATCAAAAAAATTGATGCCCATTTCGAGCGCGCGTTGAACGAAGGGACGCGCGTCCGCTTCCGGTAAAACCCATTCGCGCCATTGCGGGTTGCCGTACGACATCATGCCGAGACAGATGCGCGAAACTTTCAAGCCGGTTTTGCCGAGATTGGTATATTGCACTCGCTGCTCCTTTGCGCCGCGCGCGGCTGTGCCAACAAAACCGCGCGTCAGTATTATAACTCATGTTACGCAGCGGTAGGGCAAATTTCAAATTTGCCGTACGTTTGTCCGCAATTTTTTAGACAGGGCGCGTAACGCGAGTTATACCTCACGTTGTGTTTTGCGTGGCATGCGCGCGCGAATGTCCGCGGGAATGTTGCGTGTGGTTATTGGCGCGCATTGGATTTGTTCGCAAACTGACTGTGGCGAACTAGAGCCGATTCCACTTTGATTTGTGAGTGGGCTTTTCGGGTTTCCGAAAACCCGAAGGGCCTTGCCCCACAAACGAATTAGGAATTCGCTCTAGTGCATCTTTAACAGAGTACTTGGTCGAAAGACCTTTGGGGTTTCTGGGCAATTTGCTTGGTTTGGCGCACCCGCG
>JAJTXZ010000044.1 GCA_021463195.1 Anaerolineae bacterium | reverse complement strand
ACCTTTGGGGTTTTCGACGCGGGTGCGCCAAACCAAGCAAATTGCCCAGAAACCCCAAAGGTCTTTCGACCAAGTACTCTGTTAAAGATGCACTAGGCCCTCCAGGCAACATGATTGCCTTTGAACCCAATGGGCTTTTGCGGTGGATTTCCGCTAATGAAGCTTTCGCATTTGCAACGAAATATCATATCCCGTGGCCCTGGTGAGGGCGAGGAGTGTAGTGAATTGAAGGACAAAATTACGCCATATCCCAATGAACTTTTCAATTTTTATGAATATAAAGAGTACGTCCGTGATTATTATGACAACGGATATAAAACACCAATAGAAACGTGGAGACAACAGATCCTGAATTACCGTTCACGCCTGCCAATCTATTTATTAGCGCGCTGCCCCATCTGCGGAGGAACGGTTTCGGAACCTATAGATACCTTTAGTCTCTGCGGTCCCGGCTGGGGCAAACGCTCGCGTGGTTATGGATGGTTTGGCACGATCGAGGAAGGATGGGATCCTGTAAAACGAAGATATTGGCAAAAACCGAGTTACACCGCAGAGTGCCAACATGCCAAAATCGTCGAATGGAGTGTGAATCTGAATGGTATTGAGCCGACGGATGTCACGTTCGAAGAAATCTATATCTATCATGAAATTCCGCTTTTGCTCGCCGTTCCCATGGAAGCAGAAGGTGTTGTCGCGGTTATGCACACCCTGCCCATTGGGCGCTTTGATGATCCAGAACCAACCCCGCGTTATACCGCCTTCTTTACAACATACTTTGCGGCAAATAATGCAGCGTACGAACAGGCGATGCAAAAAGTTGCTGAATATGGCGAGGGGAGCATTGCGACGCCGCCTTATGACTGGGATTTTGAAAAGTATCTACAGACCAAACGCCTGTATTGGCTCGATGGCGCAACGTCGGATCTCAAACTACGCAACGAGCCCGCGCAGAACTTTCCTTACCTCCATGTTACAGGACATAATGGGATGTATTTAGTGATTCGCAACGGAAAGTTAGAAGGATACAATCCATTTCCAGGTGAAACTTTTCCACAATTTGTTGCGCGCAAATTTCGCGAGATGCTGCGCAAGCCACAAGACTTGACACACTAAAGCCAGACAAAGAAAAAATTCGTGTCTGGTTTTTAATTCGTGTAAATTCAATGCATAGAGAAAGTTTCGGTCATGATCCGTGGCAACACGCGATCACGCAGCGCGCGAATCGAGTAGCATCGTGTGTGATCGCGTGTCAGGGGCTATATGCAATTCCCGCCGAACCTGAATTTCCATCTGCACGATGCGCAGAACATGGGCTTGTATTTCGCGCACGGACGCTGGTATAACCAAGAGACGGGTAAGGCGTTGTCAAAGTCGCGGTGATGCCAAGATCTCAAATGTTTTTGAACGAGATCGCTTATTGAGTCGCGTAGCGCGGCGAAAACATTTGGGGTCTGACTGATTTTGACACCGCCCTATCGCTGCGCGAAAAAATATTGCGTCCATTTGCATCTGCAATTAAAATTCCCTCGATGTATTCTTCGCGCACAACCGCGCCTGCAAAATGCTGTCCGTCCGGCAACAACTCATCACTCGTTCCCAAAGCAACTAACAATTGTTTTTCCGAAAACGAATCGGTAATCAAGCCATGAGCCATGAGGCAAAGGAGCGCAGAAATGACCGCGCAAACACCCCAACCACGTCTTGAAAAAACGGGCAGCATCGCCGCATTCGTCAATGCGTTCACGGCGGGCGCATCGCTTCTCGTCGCTGTCGCGTTCATCGGACTCGGCGCGCTGAGCGACCCGCAGCAACTCGCCGCGCTTGCCATTGCTAACCCAATGCCGCTGCTCGCCCAAGACCTCTTGAAATTCGTGTCGGCGGCAACTGCGAGCATTCTCATCGTCGTCCTCTGGAAACGCTTGCGCGACGCCGCGCCGACGTTACTGCGCGTGGCGACAGCGTTCGGTTTCCTCGCGGTCGGCTTGCTGCTCGTCAATGCCGTGTTGAGCATTTTTGCTGTTTCGCAAGCCGCGAATTTTTCGGCGAGCGATCCCAACACGGGGAACGCGCTCAATGGCATCATCGGGCTGTTGGGACTCGCCGTCATCGTGGCGAACGGCGTTTGGTATCTGCTGGTGAATTGGGCGGCGCTCAAGAGCGGATTGCTGCCGCGCGGGCTATGTTGGCTTGGGTTGGTGGTCGGCGCGGTGAGTCTCGTGCCGTTTCTCGCGCTCGGCGTTTTAATTCTCGGCGCGGTGTGGGCAGTATGGCTCGGCGTTTTTCTATGGCGGGCAAAATGAAAAGCCGCGCGCTCGGACACACCCTGCTTTTCGCGCTGGTCGCGTTCGCGTATTCGTGGGCGATTTTTTTCGCGCTGGACGTTTGGTTCATTCCAACGTTCGCGCATCAATTCGACGCGTCACTTGTAGCCGTTGTAGGAATGTTCGGACATTTTTTGGGAATGGCTGGCCCCGCGCTCGCCGCGTTCGTGATGTGGCGACGCTTTGATCACGCGCTGCGCCCTGTCTGGAAATGGAGCCACGCGCGTTATTATTTCGCAATCGCGGCGGTAGTTTTGGTCTTGCGCGGCGTTTCGCTTGCGGCGGGCGCATGGGAAGCGCCGAACGAATTGGCGGTCCGCAATCCGTTCGCGTCGTACTTGTGGCTAATTCTCATCGGCGGTTTGACGCTCGGCTGGCTCGCGGGGATGGGCGAAGAATTGGGTTGGTGCGCGTATCTTTTGCCGCTGCTCGCGCCGTCGTTTGGAAAAATCGGCGCGGTGGTGATTTCGGGAATCGTGCGCGGGCTGTGGCATTTGCCTGTCGTGATTGCGCCGCTCATTCTTGTGGCATCTCAAAATGAGCTCTCTCTGGATACGTTCGGCGCGAATGTTTTGACCATCACGCTCGCGTTGGCGCTTTCGAATATTTTGTTTGGCGCGGCAATGGGTTGGCTGTGGTTCAAAACCGCAAGCGTTCCTTTGGTGGGCTGGGCGCATCAATGTTTTGACGTCGCGCGCGATTTCGGAATACTACTGCTCGTGTTAAGCGCGACGAACGGCGACACGGCGGCGCTGGTGTGGAGCGTTGGCATTCACTTGATTGGACTCGGCGCGTTGGGATGGCTCGCGCGGCAAGCGTGGAGCTCGCGAAGCATTTTAGTTCATTAGACTTTATGCGAAATAAGAAATTTGAAAGCGGGCATTTTGGGAATGACGCGACGCATCATGGAATTGAATTCCACGCCTGAACAAAGATCAAGAAAAAACAATGCCCATTGAACATTGTTCAGCATTTACGTTGTTTTTTTGAACGCTTTGTTTTGCCGTCGAATTCAATTCGATGAGCTAGCCTATTTAGCATAAAGTCTATTCTATTTAAATGAGCATTGCGTCTTTCTTCACAACTCTAACGCGATTTTTATAAACCTTTCGCCATTCTTATATTCTTTTAAACTCGCGCGATTAGAATTGATTTGTCATAGCCGCGACAGCTTGGTCGCGCGCTGGACTTTTGAAAATTCCGGAGGAAATTCCACGCATGGCTCACGATTTAGAAATTCGCGACCTTCATGTCGAGGTCGAAGGCAAAGAAATTATCAAAGGCGTCAATTTGACGATTGACAAAGGCCAAGTTCACGCCGTCATGGGCCCGAACGGTTCGGGCAAATCCACGTTAGCGAACACCCTACTCGGTCATCCGCATTATATCGTCACGCAAGGCGATATTTTGTACAAAGGGCAAAGCGTCCTCGAAATGAAACCCGATGAACGCTCCCGCGCGGGCATGTTCCTCGCCTTTCAATATCCGCACAGTGTTTCCGGCGTCACCGTCGCCAACTTTTTACGCACCGCGTTGAACGCGAAACGCAAAACGACCATGAACGGCAATTTCAAACCCATCGCGATTCCCGAATTTCGCAAAATGATGCGCGAAAAAATGGCGATGCTAAAATTGGATGATTCATTCGCGACGCGTTATTTGAATGAAGGTTTTTCGGGCGGCGAAAAGAAGCGCGCGGAAATTTTGCAGATGGCGATTCTCCAACCCGAAATCGCGATTCTCGACGAAACGGATTCGGGGCTTGATATTGACGGCGTGCGCATCGTCAGCGAAGGCGTTAATTCGCTGCAGGGTCCGAATCTCGGCATCCTCATCATCACGCACTATCAACGCATTTTGAATTTCATCAAGCCCGATTTTGTGCATGTGCTGGTCAAAGGCAAAATCGCCGTCGAAGGCGGACCAGAACTCGCGCTAAAATTGGAAGAACAAGGTTACGAGTGGGTGTTAAAAGAGACGGTATAAAGGCGACAGACCGCAAAAGGACAACAGACCGCAGACGACAGACGACAAATTCAAGCGTCTGCTGTCCGCCGTCGGTCGTCCGTCGTCATGTAACGGAGTGAATTATGGCTGAACAATTAGACGTAGCATTTGATTTTGGCGCAAGCAGCAGCACGTATCAAGAAAAGTACGGTTTCTTCGATCCTGAAAATTATGCGTTCAAATCAAAAAAGGGATTGAACCACGAGATCGTCGAAGAAATTTCGTGGATGAAAAACGAGCCGGATTGGATGCGCGAATTTCGCCATCGCTCGCTCGACATTTTTTACAAAAAGCCGATGCCGCAATGGGGTGGCAACCTCAACGAGATTGATTTCAACGACATTTATTATTTTGTCCGCGCCGCCGAAAAGCAGGGTCGCAACTGGGACGAAGTGCCGGCGGACATCAAAAACACGTTCGACAAATTGGGCATTCCCGAAGCGGAACAAAAATTTTTGTCCGGCGTCGGCGCGCAATACGAAAGCGAAGTCGTTTACCACAGCGTCAAAGATTCGTTGACCAAACAGGGCGTCATTTTCACCGACACCGATTCCGCGCTCAAAGAACATCCCGATTTGTTCAAAAAATATTTCGGCACCATCATCCCTCCCGCCGATAATAAATTCGCCGCGCTGAACAGCGCGGTGTGGTCGGGCGGCTCTTTTATCTATGTTCCGCCGGGCGTGCATGTGGACATGCCGCTGCAAGCGTATTTCCGCATCAACACCCAAAACATGGGCCAGTTCGAACGCACGCTGATTATTGTGGACGAAGGCGCGTTCGTGCATTACGTCGAAGGCTGCACCGCGCCGACTTATTCATCCAATTCGCTGCACAGCGCCGTCGTCGAAATTTTGGTCATGAAGGGCGGGCGCGCGCGCTATACCACAATTCAAAATTGGTCTTCCAACGTGTACAATCTCGTGACCAAACGCACCGTCGCGCATCAAGACGCGACGATGGAATGGGTGGACGCGAATCTCGGAAGTAAGCTCACAATGAAATATCCGAGCATCTATCTCACCGGCAAAGGCGCGCATGGCGAAGTCTTGAGCGTGGCAATGGCGGGCAAAGGCCAGCATCAAGACACGGGCGGCAAAGCCATTCACGCCGCGCCGCACACCACCTCGCAAATCATTTCCAAATCCATTAGCAAGGATGGCGGACGCACTTCTTATCGCGGCTTGCTGCAAGTGTACCCCGGCGCGGAAGGTTCCAAATCCAAAGTGCAGTGCGACGCGCTGTTGCTGGACGAACATTCGCGTTCGGATACATATCCTTATATTGACGTGCAAGAAAACGATGTGACCATCGGACACGAAGCGTCCGTTTCCAAAATCGGCGAAGAGCAGTTGTTTTATCTCACTTCGCGCGGTCTGACGGACAACGAAGCGTCGGCGATGATTGTGAACGGTTTTATCGAACCGCTCGCCAAAGAATTGCCGATGGAGTTCGCGGTCGAGTTGAATCGCCTTATCAATTTGCAAATGGAAGGGTCGGTCGGTTAGGAATAAAGAAAGAGGGATGAAAGATTTTCATCCCTCTTTAGCGCGCGAGGCAAGCATCCATGGAAAAAATTGGCGTCAATCTCCCTTGGATATTCGCGCAACTTGTATCTTGTTTTTTGCTCCTTGCGCTTGTGGGCGGAATGATATTTGTGATTGTTCGGCTTGTTATGATGTCTAAAAGCGCGCGCATAGCCGAGTCACCGCTGGACATTTTAAAAGCGCGCTATGCCAAAGGCGAACTTACCCAAGAACAATTTGAGCAGATGAAAAAAGATTTGGCATAAGAACATCGCTCTCCCGTCGCAACACGAGAGAGCGATTGATTGTACGGACGAACATTAAAAATGCATAAGGGCGAAGCATTTGCATTGCGTATATGACTCGCCCTGTAGATAAATGCGCAAGTGCTTCGCCCCTACAATCGGCGCACGCGTCTCGTGGCTTCGTCAAAATAATTTTTATCAATCTCGAACCCGACAAAATTTTTTTTCAAATTCAGCGCGGCAATGGCGGATTGACCGATGCCGAGAAACGGGTCGAGAACGAGGCGCGCGCGTGAGATACCGTGCAATTTGATGCACATTTCGGCCAGTTTTACCGGAAAGGTCGCGGGATGCGGACGGTCTCGTTCGCGGCTTTTAATCGTCTCGTACGGAATGAACCAGGTGTTGCCGCGACAATGCAAATCTTGTTTGCTTTGCCAACGTTTAATATTTGATTTGTCCTGATACGGCACGCCAAGCGCCAAACGGTCCAGTTTCACGTCGCCGCGCTGGGTGAGCTGAAAAACGTACTCGTGATTGTCGTTTAGGAATCTGGGAGAATTGATGGGCTTGTAATGCCCGACAGAGATATCGCCAAGAATATTCGGATAAGCGCCGACATTTTCTTTATCAATCGAAATCGCTTTAATCCAGTGAATCGCATTTTGCAAAACAAATTCTTGTTCGAGAACTTGCAAGACGCGAAACGGCACATGCGGGTCAGTCGGTTTGCTGCCGATATTTAGAAACAGCGAGCCATCGTCCGCCAAAACGTTTTTTACGACGCTCGCCCACTCGCGGATCCATGCCAAATAATTTTCGCGTGAAATTGTGTCATCATATTTGGAATACTTGATGCCGAGATTGTACGGCGGCGAAGTGACAATAACACTCACCGAATTGGGTCGCAAATGCTCGCGCATCCCTTGAACGCAATCTTGCAAATACAACTTGGCGGTTTTGTTTTGCCGCTGAATGATAATTGGCTCGACCATTAGAATTGTTTCAAATCCTTGGGCAGTTCGGAAATGGGATGCAGTTTTAAAATTGGAATAAATTTCGTGCGAAATCCGGCGCCGCCGCCGCGTTTGCTTTTCTCGTCGCGTAACGGCGCGCGTTCCACTTCGTCGCCGGTGGCGAATCCGCAAATGAACGCGTTGGTGTCAGGAACGATGCGCGGATTTTTCGGATCAACATCAATAATGACTTGGACATAATATTTGGGTTTGCGTTTGGCGTGATAATCCGCGCGAACGAGTAAATTCAAACGGGGATTGAAACGAAACGCGGACGCTTTGATTTCGACTTGAGCAAAATCGCTCTTGCCGATATTTTTGACCAGATTGTGTTTGCGCCAGTCGCCAAAATAATATTGCGCCCAAACCAATTCGCCCAACGCGCCCGTCAACGTATCCACCGGCGACGCAATCGTGCGATTGACATGCGAAAGCGAAGCGGCGAGTTCAGCGGCATGCAGCATCTCGGCGCTAATCACAACCCGAACGGGGTCACGCGCAAAATCCATTGCGAGTGATTTTATCAAATCAAGGAACAGCAATCAACTGGAAAATTATCGGAGGCATTCTGACCTGTGGCTGAAATAAAAACATTAGCGGGATTTCACAAAGACGCGCTCGAAGCGTTATCACGCGCGAACGGCGAACCGGACTGGATGCGCGCGCGGCGTTTGGAAGCGTGGCATGTTTATAACGAAACGCCAATGCCCGCCTCGAATGATGAATTGTGGCGGCGCACGCCGTTACAAGACTTGCGCCTCGAGACTGTAATACCGTTTGAATTGGAAAATTCAACGTGGTCGCCGGCGCAGTTGCCGGCGGAATTTCAGGGTCTCGCGGACAATCAAGACGCGGCAGGCGTGCTGGTCACGCATAACGGACGCGACGCATTCGCGCAATTAAAAGACGAATACCAAAAACGCGGCGTGATTTTATGCGACATGAACACCGCGCTGCGCGAACATCCCGACCTCGTGCGCGAACATTTCATGACGCGCGCGGTCACGCTCGCCGAAAATCGGTACGCGCGGCATGTGAACGAACACGGCATCACCGAACATCAGGGCTACAACGATACGATTGGCGATTTGAAATTCGCCTCGCTGCACGGCGCGTTTTGGAACGGCGGAACCTTTTTGTATGTTCCGCGCGACGTGATCATCGAACAACCCATTGATACGCTCGCGTATTTTGACGCGCCGAATGTGGGATTGTTCACGCACTCGCTGGTGATTTTGGAACAAGGCGCGTCCGTCAAATTAATCGAAGATTTCGGTTCGCGCGCGAACGAAGCGCAGCGCTTTGGCAGCCGCGCGGTCGAATTGATTCTCAAGCCCAATTCCAACTTGCAATATTTCAATTTGCAGGATTGGGCGTACAATGTGTGGGACTTTACCTCGCAAACCGCGATTCTCGAACGCGACACAAATTTAACGTGGCTCGCGGGCATGTTGGGCAGCGCGGTGACCAAAGCATTCTTGGATTCGCGCATCGAAGGTTCGGGCGCGAATGCGCGAATGCTCGGCTTTTTCTTTGGCGACCAGCAGCAACATTTTGACCAACATACGTTCCAAAATCATCTCGTCCCGAACGGCAAAAGCGATTTGTTGTACAAGGGCGCGCTCAAAGACAAGGCCTATTCCGCGTTCCGCGGTCTCATTCGCATCAATCCCGACGCGCAGCATTCGGACGCGTATCAGCAAAATCGCAATCTGCTGCTCGCGCGCACCGCGCATGCGGACTCGATTCCCGAATTGGAAATCGAAGCGGATGATGTGCGCTGCACGCACGGCGCGACGGTGGGCCCCATTGAAGAGGCGGCGGTGTTTTATATGATGGCGCGCGGCATCCCGCGCCCCGAAGCGGAGCGCTTGTTCACCGAAGGTTTTTTTGACGAACTCATCGCCAAGATTCCGCTCGAAGTGGTGCAAGAGCGCTTGTTCCAAGTCATCCGCCAAAAAATTGTCGGAGCATAGGCGCGCGCGAAAAAAGGAAAACATAATGGCAACCGAATACGCGCATCCCGAAAAACTAGTCGAGACCGCATGGGTGGCTGAGCATCTACATGACGCGGCGATTCGCCTTGTCGAATCGGACGAAGATATTTTATTGTACGAGATTGGACATATTCCGGGCGCGGTAAAAATTGATTGGGTTCAAGATTTGAACGACCCGATCCGACGCGATTACATTGACCGCGCGCGGTTTGAAGCGCTCTTGGCTAAAGCGGGCATCCATCAGGACACGCGCGTCATTTTTTACGGCGACAAAAATAATTGGTGGGCGTGCTATGCGCTGTGGGTCTTTCAATTGTTTGGCCACACCAATACCGCGATCATGAATGGCGGCCGCCAAAAATGGATTGACGAAGGGCGCGAATTATCCAAAACAACGCCTGCCTATCCCGCCACCGCGTATCGCGCGTCCGATCGCGACGACCACACGATTCGCGCGTTCCGCGATGATGTTCTCGAACACATCGAAAAAAGTTTGCCGCTCGTGGATGTGCGCTCGCCGCAAGAATATTCGGGCGAACTTTTGCACATGCCCGGCTATCCGCAAGAAGGCGCGCTACGCGGCGGTCATGTGCCCGGCGCCAAATCCATTCCTTGGTCCAAAAACGTAACCGACCAAGCCACGTTCAAAACGGTCGCGGATTTAAAAACATTGTACGAACCGAATGGCATCACGCCCGACCGCGACATTATCGCGTACTGCCGCATCGGCGAACGTTCCGCGCTCTCGTGGTTTGTGCTGACGTACCTGCTCGGTTATCCGAACGTCCGCAATTACGACGGTTCATGGACCGAATGGGGCAATCTCGTCGGCGCGCCGATTGAAAAGTAAGATGTATCAGGTAGTAGGTAACAGGTAGTAATTGTGTTCCTTGCTACATGATACCTGCCACCTGCCATCAAAATCATGACCCGCCAAGATTACATCGAGATTATTCTTGACCTATACAACAATCCCCATCACAAGGGCAAACTTGACGCGCCCGATTTGATGGTCAACGGCGGCAATCCCGGCTGCGGCGATATCGTCACCATCTTTGCAAAGTTGGACGAAAACGACCGTATCACCGATGCGACGTTTGACGGACAGGGCTGCACAATCAGCATGGCAGCCGCTTCGCTCGTAATGGACAAAATTATCGGCAAGACGATTTCCGAAATCGAGGCGATGGATTACAATGAGCTAATTGAAGAGTTGGGACGCGAAGTGGTGAAATCTCGAATTCGCTGCGCGACGCTGGCGCTCGATACCATCAAAGGCGGCGCGCGCGTTTATCCTTCGCACAAAGCGCTCGGCAAAAAACTCGTCGCGCCGATTATTTTATCGGAAACCTTTCGCGGCGATGAATCGAAATAATGGAGCAACCATGAGTGATTTTCCCGAAACAAATCCAGCAGAGACCAAACCCGTCGAACCCGGCATCGGCGCGGACGACCCGTTAGCGCATCCAAGTTATCCGCTCGTCACGCCCGGCAGCGTCGAATACACGATCAAAATGGCGCTGCGCCAAGTGTATGATCCCGAAATCGGTTTGGAAGTCGTCCAACTCGGACTTATTCGCGAAATCAATTTGAACGACGAACCGCCGGAAATTAAAATGATGCTCACCACGCCATTCTGCCCTTATGGCGGCTGGCTCATTCAACAAGTCAAAGACGTGAGCGAATCTATTTACGGCAAAACAATCAAAGTGTCGGTGATGCCCGATTTGTGGGACCCCGAAATGATGGAAGACCCCGGCTTGTTGTCGGGGTGGTAATGCAAGTAACAAGTAGACAGGTAGACAAGTAGACAGGTTACTTGCTACCTGTTTTCGTGTATCCCAATTTTCATGTCCAGTCTTGATGTTTCTGCCATCCGCGAAGATTTCCCCATCCTGCAACAGTTCGTACACGGCAAACCGCTCGTGTATCTCGATTCCGCCGCGACATCGCAAAAACCGGAAAACGTGATTCGCGCGCTCGACACCTATTATCGCGTGACCAACGCGAACATTCATCGCGGCATTTATCAACTCGCGGAACAAGCGACGGAAGAATACGAAGCCGCGCGCAAAAAAACGCAAAAGTTCATCAACGCGAAATCGTGGCGCGAAATCGTTTGGACGCGCAACGCGACCGAAGCGTTGAATCTCGTCGCATATTCGTACGGCCGCGCGAACATTCACGCGGGCGACGAGATTGTCATTTCACTGCTTGAACATCATTCGAATATTGTGCCGTGGCAGTTGTTGGCGCAAGAAAAAGGCGCGACGCTCAAATACATTCCCGTTGACGAACAAGGACAGCTCGCGCTCGACGATCTGGAAAACATCATCACCGCCAAAACCAAAATCGTCGCGGTGACCATGATGTCGAACGTCACCGGCGCGATTCCGCCGCTCGACAAAATTATTTCACGCGCGCATTCAGTGGGCGCGGTCGCCGTCATAGACGCCGCGCAAGGCGCGCCGCATCTACCGCTTGACGTACGCGCGCTCGACGCCGATTTTCTCGCGTTCAGCGGACACAAAATGCTGGGGCCCTTTATCGGCGTTTTGTACGGCAAACGCGCGCTGCTCGAAGCGATGCCGCCCTTTCTCGGCGGCGGCGACATGATTCGCCAAGTGCATTTGCAAGAATCGTCGTGGAACGACCTGCCGCACAAATTTGAAGCCGGCACGCCCGCGATCGCCGAAGCGATTGCGTTTGGCGCGGCGCTTGATTATTTGAACGCGCTCGGCATGGCGAACGTGCGCGCGCACGAAATGGAATTGACTCGATACGCGTTGGAGCGTTTGCAAGAGGTGCCAACCTTGCGCGTCATTGGACCCGCCGACATCGCGCAGCGCGGCGGCCTCGCGGCGTTCGAAATGGAAAATATTCATCCCCACGACATCGCCGCCTTGCTCGACCGCGACGCGATTTGCATTCGCGCGGGGCACCACTGCGCGCAGCCGCTGCACGATCATTTCAATCTCTCGGCTACCGCGCGCGCGAGTTTTTACATTTACAATACGCCCAAAGAAATTGACCAACTTGTGGCTTCATTGCAAAATGCGCGGAAAATATTCAAGTAAAAAGTAGAAAGCTAAAAACTAAAGTTTTCATCTAATTCCACTTTTAGCTTTTAGCTTTTCACTTTCCGCTTTTTACGTGGACGATTTATATAAAGAACTCATCCTCGATCACGCGCAGCATCCGCACAATCACGGCGCGCTCGCGGACGCGACCAATGCGTACGAAGATACCAATCCTTTGTGCGGCGATAAAATTCGCATGGAAATGAAAATCGAAAATGGCGTCATCACGGATGTGAAATTCACCGGCAAAGGATGCGCGATTTCCCAAGCCTCCGCGTCCATGCTCACCGACGAAATCAAAGGCAAGTCGCTCGATGAACTCAAACATATTGACAAACAAGTTGTTCTCGATATGCTTGGGATTCCCTTGGGACTCTCGCGCATCAAGTGCGCGCTCCTGCCGCTCAAGGTAATCAAGGCGAGCGCGTACGGGATTCACGAGGCAAGCGACGAGGACGAGGAGTAAGAAAGATGAACCAAGTAGCTTCATTAACCGCCGAAAGCGCGGCTCGCGCCAAACCCAGTCAAAAAATTTCGTACAAAGAATTTCTCGAACGCTATGACGGAGTATTTGCCGAATGGGTTGAAGGAGAAATTGAAATGGGAATGTCTGTTTCACGACAGCATGCTGACGATTCCGGCTTTCTCGAAACACTTTTGCGTTTTTTTGCAGATGCGCGTGATTTAGGCAAAGTGTATTCTGCTCCATTTCAAATGCGACTTGCTGACCAAGAGCGGGGGCGCGAACCAGATGTGCTTTTCATTTCTAAATCAAATGAACATCGTCTCACGCCACAATATCTAGATGGCCCCGCTGATATTGCAATCGAGATCCTCTCGCCAGAGAGTATTGGGCGTGATCGTGGCGATAAATTTGTCGAGTATGAAGCGGCAGGTGTGCGCGAATATTGGCTCATTGATCCTGAGCGCAAACAAGCCGAATTCTATGCGTTGGATGACGACAATCGCTACAAATTGATGTTCGGCGGCAGAGAAGGCAAGTTTGAATCAAGCGTATTGAACGGATTTTTTTTGCAAGTTGAATGGCTATGGCAACAACCCATGCCAAAAGTTCCTGTTGCGCTAAAGGAATTAGGAGTTTTGTAATGTCAGAGTTCATAACGGTTACGCGCGTCGGCGAAGTAAAAAATGGCAAAGTAAAAACCTTTCACGTCAACGGGCATGACATTGCTCTGTGTAACATTGAAGGCACGTTTTTCGCGACACAAAACTTGTGCACGCACGATGGCGGACCATTAGGCGACGGTGAATTGTGGGGTTTTGATATTGAATGTCCGCGCCACGGCGGACGTTTCGACGTGCGGACGGGCCAAGTCACTGCCCTGCCGCCGATTCGACCCATCAAGACCTTTCCCGTGCGCGTCGAGGGCGAAGAGATTCAAGTTGCTTTTGAATAAAGTTTGCGTAGAATACAGCGCGAGCGTGTTTCATCCGCGAATGTTCTGTATTCAAAAACACTCAATGTCCGCGTGTTGAACCACGCGGGCATTTTTTTATTTCGTTAACGCAATTTCAATTCTTTCAAGCGGTACGACAAATTTGAAATTTGTCGAACATTTTAAGGAGTCAAGATGAACCTTCGCATTCCCGGGCCCGTCACGGTCCCCGACGACATACTCAACGTCGCGGGCAATCAAATGATTGACCATCGCGGTCCGCAATTCGCCGCGATGCAGCGCCGCATCATCAACAATCTCAACGCCTGTTTCCAAACGAAAAACGATGTCCTCTTGTTCACCGCGTCAGGCACCGGCGGACTGGAATCCGCAATCGTCAACACTTTATCTCCCGGGGATCCCGTTCTCGCGTTTGTCGCCGGCGAATTCGGCGAACGCATCGCGCGCATCGCGCAAACGTACGGCGCGAACGTAAACAAAATCAAATTTGAGAATGGGCAAGGCATTGACCCCGACCGCGTCGCGCAAGAATTAAAAAACGCGCCGCAGACAAAAGCCGTGCTCGTCACGCATAACGAAACCTCAACGGGCATCATGCATCCGCTGCAAGCCATCGCCAACGCGGTGCGCGCAAATTCGGACGCGGTGTTGATTGTGGACGGCGTGAGTTCCATGCTCACCGCCGACGCGCAGATTGACGCGTGGGGCATTGATGTGATGGTCTCCGCGTCGCAAAAGGCGTGGGCATGTCCGCCCGGCGTGGCGATGCTTTCGGTTTCCGAACGCGCGTGGAAAATGCACGCCAACGCGAAAACGCCGCGCTTTTATTTTGATTGGACGGAAACCAAGAGTTGGTTGGAAAAAGGACAGACGCCGTTCACGCCCGCCGTTTCCGTATATTACGCGCTCGATCTCGCGCTCGAAAAAATTCTCGCGGAAGGTCTGCAAAATGTTTTCGCGCGCCACGCGCGCATCGCCGCGCTCACACGCGAACAAGCAAAGTCATTGGGCTTTCGCATGTTCGGCGACGAACGCTACGCGTCGAACGCCGTCACCGCGTTGTACGCGCCCGATGGCGTGGACACGGAAGCATTGCGCAAAATCGCGCGCGAAGAATATGATTTAATCATCGGCGGCGGACAGGGTCCCATGCGCGGCAAAATTATTCGCATCGGACATCTCGGCTGGGTAAGCGAAGCCGAAATTCACGATTGCTTTGCGGTGATTGGACACATCCTCGAAAAAGTTACCGCGTAAACGTACACGCACGCGCTTTTGATGTATAATCGCGTTTCGTTGGAAAATGCATTCGCACGCGAGAAAATTCGTCGCTAAAATGCATTGTCCGACCGCGCGAAAATTGGAAATCGTCTCTGCGCTTTTTTGTTTCGTCGGGCTGGCGTTGTTGTTGGCGCTGCTGCTTGCGCCGCTCGAATCATTGCGCTGGTGGGCGGGCTGGACCAAGGAACAAGCGCCCGAAGAGCCGCTTGCCGCTTCTGCCAGCGCGATCTCGCCTGCGCCGCTGTACGTCGTCTATCTCTCGGGTGTCGCAGCCATTGACCCCGGACAGATGCATCAAAAAGAATCGAGTTTCCTCGACCTCGTCGCGGACAAGATCGCGCCTGCCGTTCTTGTCCGCGACGTTTTTCCTTATTCCGTCACAAACAATCCGCTGACCGGCGAACGTCCGCTCGCGTGGCTTTGGCAGCGCGTCAATCAGGGCTCAAGTAAACACGGCAAATCGCTCGCGGATTGGGCATTGCTCGGATTGGTCATCTTTCGCAATCTCACCCAAATTCTCGTTTCGGCGGATCCGCGCTATGGTCCACCCACAAGTTTCGGCGTCGCCAAAGAAATTGTTGAAGCGTTGATGCGTCAAGGATATCGGTTTGATAGCGACGCGCCCGTGATGCTGCTCGGTTATTCAGGTGGCGGACAAATTTCGGTTGGGTGCGCGCCGTACCTCAAACAAATCTTGAATGCGTCCGTGTATGTGATTGGCATTGGCGGAGTGTTTTCCGACGATCCCGGAATCCTTGCCGTAGAGCATTTGTATCAACTGGCGGGCAGTAAAGACTATACGCGCAGTGTTGGCGATCTGCTTTTTCCCGGACATTGGTTTCTCTTTCCGCGCTCGGATTGGCGCCAAGCCAAGCGCGCCGGAAAAATGACGACAGTGGACATGGGTCCGATGAAGCATACGCTCAAGGGCGATTACTTTTCGCGTTCGAGCAAATTGGCGGATGGAACCTCACACGCCGAGAAGACCGCGACGACGATCGGCGAACTTGCCGCGCAGCACATGCCAATTAAAAAATAAATGAACCTCGCACAATTTCTCCAAGACCTTTGGGCGCTCATTCTCGCCGCGCTCACGCTGAATACCAGCGCGTTGGCTGCGATTTTGGCTCAACCGAACGCGGGCTGGTTGGCGCTGTGTGTTGCATTGCTCGCGGGGATTTCAAAATTGGCGGGCGACAGCGTCGCGCTCTTTATCAATCGTGTGACTCCGCGCCGCTTTCTTTTGTCTCTCGTTGCCGGGGGGCTAATGTTCGCGCTCGAACTCGCGTTGTGGGCAATCAGCATCTGGATCATTGCTGCAATTTTTTTCCAAACCGATCAAGCGCTGCGCAAGACATGGCTCGTCGTCGCCGTTGCGAGCGCCCCATGGATATTTGGCGTTTTGGTTTTCATCCCGTACTTGGGCGCGCTGCTCCGCTGGATTTTGCGAATTTGGAGTTGGCTGCTCGCGCTCGTCTTGCTCCGCGACATATTCGCGTTCACGTTGATCGCCGCATTCGTTACCGCAACCGTTGGCTGGCTCGTGCTGCGCGCGCTGGGAATTTTGTTCGCACACCGCGTTGACGCAATCCAAGAGTGGTTCTGGACGCGGTTCACCGGCACGCCAACGGAATTGACCTTTACGGAGCAAGCGCGCGAATTGGGCAAGCAATTGCGCGAGGGCGCGCAAAATCAGTAACAGTTTGAGAGGATTAGAGTACAAAAAAACGCGCTGGAGAAAATTTCTCCAGCGCGTTTTTATTTATGCCGTGCTTGCGTTACTTTTGTTCAGCGCGCAAAATGCATCGTCCCTGCGTCTGCCGTGAGATCAATGTACAAATCGCCGTCTTTGATGAAATAGATCGCGGCGTTTTGAAACTGCTGCGCGAACACGGCGTCTTGACTCTGTTCACCGCAAGCCATCCTGGTCAACGCAATCGGGCTGATGTGGAGTTCTTGCGCTCCGCCCAATCCGTACGCCGCGCGCCCGGTATTGCAATCCGCTTTGATTTGCACAAAACCATCTTTGCCAAAGTCAACGGTGTATTTGTTCGGGTCATCCGGTTTGATTTCTTCTTTGGGCGTTTGCGTGCCTTGCCATTTCCACAACCCAAATAATGGCTCGCCAATCGCGCCCGTGCCCCCCGCTGCTTTTTCCCCCGCGCTAAATTTCATCACGCCGCCATCCGCCGTTTCAAGCAGCAACATTTCATTTTCGAGCTTGTAACTTGAAACCGCGCTCAACTGCGCGCGAAATTCCGTGTCAAGCGTATCTTCGGGACAGGCGACGAGTGTGCTGGGACCCAACTCTAATTTCATGTTCGCGCCATCCAGCGTGTAATTGGCGAGAATGTTGTTGCAGTCGTTCTTGATGTTTGCCGTGCCATCCGCGTTAAACGTAATCGTATAGCGCGTCGGGTCATTCACCTTTGTATCGCCGCTGGCGTTAGCGGCGCTTTGCCACTGCCACACGACGCCTGTCAATTTTTTCGCCGCATCGTCTGAATTAGCGCTCGCGGAACCGCCGACGCGTTCTACCGGAACTGTGACATTGCTCGTCGGCGCGCCATCTGTAATCACGGGAATGCGCGTCGTGCTAATCCATTCCAACTTTCCATTTACCTCAATGCGCGCGCTCACAGCATACGTGCGGCTTGGTTGAATTTTGGAAGCATCGTACGCCACCGAAAATTTCACCGGCACATTGCCCGGATTTTCAATCACCTGCTCGCCAATCACCACCGCGGGCGCGTCCGCCAACGAAACATCCGAGACGCGAACTGTGATCACCGCGCCTTCGGGCATCGCGATTCTTTCGCGATAAACCACCTCGCCCGTCACCGCAACCGGTTGTCCCGGCGTTTCACCATTCGGACCGAGATAGCCCAATTCCTGATGCGAGATTTGACTCAATTTATTTCCTTCGAGCGCATAAGTGTCCACGACACGCAAATTGCCACAGCACATCGGCTGGTCAGGACCTTGCGTCAAATAATCCACCATCAGTTGATTGTTTTCAATCACGAGCGCAAGCGCCGGACTGCGGTCGCCGGTGCCTGTTGTCGCCACTTCAACCGGTTTGCCATCTTGATTCTGCATCAAACTGATAATGTAAAAGAAACCGGAACCGCCGCCAGTCGAACCCGTCACCACCGCCGCCGAAGGCGTTCCATTCAAATCACCGTACGCGATCTGTTTGGTCAACATCATTTGCGCGCCGGGCGCGCCGCTCGGATCAGCGGGCGCTGCATACGTTCCATCTTTCAACGTCGCTTTACCGCCCGGCATCAATTCACTCGAATAGGTTGCATTGTATAACGCGTTCTTGTCCAAACCGGGCGGGGGATTCACGCCGTTCAATACGTCCGCCGTGGCTTGGTCCGGAATGCACAATTTCCACCCAGTTTCAATGATATTGGGATTTACAATCGTCGCGTACGCAAAATCGGTTTTTGATTTCAAATTCGTCTGCGTCATAATCGCGTAATACGCAGAGGCGTTGCCGAGATATTTTTCCGCAATCGTAGAAAGCCAATCGCCGGCGGCGACAGTATAATCTTGCGCGCAGCTCACCGTAGTTTGCGCGCGCAGCGGCGCACTCACAAGCGTTGCCAAAAGAATCGCGCCTACCAAACCCGTTACAACTGCCTTCATCTTTACTCCTTCGCCCTCCAGTAAAATTTTTGACGCGCTGCGTCATCGGTTAGACGATTTCAGCGCTTGAATCGTTCCGCGCGCATCGGGCTGTCCCAACTCACACAATCGCCGGTTCTTGATATTCGCCCCACTCTTGGCGCAGCGTATCCATCATCTCTTGCAGCGTCGCGTACGCGTTCACCGCGTCGAGCAAGTACGGCATTAAATTTTCATTCGCCTTGCGCGCCGCCGCCCGCAAGGCGTTCAACGTTTTTTCCACGCGCGCATTGTCGCGTTCCGCGCGCACGCGATTCAAACGCGCAATATGATGCCGCGCGCCTGCTTCATCCACGCGCAATAATGGAACTTTTAATTGTTCCTCGGCGACGTATTCATTCACGCCGACGATGATGCGTTCTTGTGAATCAATTTCGCGTTGATAGCGCGAAGCGGCTTCGGCGATTTCGCGCTGCTGAAAACCGCGCTCGATCGCGGGCAGCATCCCGCCGAGATTTTCAATTTTGCGAAAATAGTCGTACGCTTCGGCTTCTAACTTGTTCGTCAACGCTTCAAGAAAATAACTGCCGCCCAACGGGTCCGCCACATTCGTCACGCCCGTTTCATTGGCGATAATCTGCTGCGTCCGCAGCGCGATCATCGCCGCGTGTTCGCTCGGCAATGCCCACGCTTCATCCAACGAATTCGTGTGCAGCGATTGCGTTCCGCCCAACACGCCCGCCAACGCTTGCAATGCCACACGCGCGACATTGTTCATCGGCTGCTGCGCGGTGAGCGACACGCCCGCCGTTTGCGTGTGAAAACGCATGAGCCACGAACGCGGATTCTTTGCGCCAAACGTTTCTTTCATCGCGCGCGCCCAGATGCGGCGCGCCGCGCGATATTTCGCGATTTCTTCAAAAAAATCATTGTGCGCGTTAAAGAAAAACGAAAGGCGCGGCGCGAACGCGTCCACATCCAAACCGCGTTCCATCGCCCAACGCACGTACTCGAATCCATCCGACAAGGTGAACGCCAATTCTTGCGCCGCCGTCGAACCCGCTTCGCGGATGTGATAACCCGAAATCGAAATCGTATTCCATTTCGGCAATTCGCGCGTGCCAAATTCCACCGTATCAGTCACGAGGCGCATCGAAGGTTCCGGCGGAAAAATAAATTCTTTTTGCGCGATATATTCTTTCAAAATATCGTTTTGCAGCGTGCCGCCCAATTTGGCGCGCGGGATGCCGCGTTTTTCCGCCGCCGCAATGTACATTGCCCAAATCATCGCGGCGGGCGAATTGATCGTCATCGAAGTCGTCACTTGATCAACCGGAATCCCCTCAAACAAAATTTCCATGTCGGCGAGCGACGAAATCGCGACGCCGCATTTTCCAAATTCGCCTACCGCCTGCGGCGCGTCAGTATCGTACCCGTACAATGTCGGCATATCGAACGCGGTCGAAAGGCCCGTCTCGCCGTGTTCGAGCAGATACTTGAAACGCGCATTGGTTTCTTCCGCCGTGCCAAAGCCCGCGAACATGCGCATTGTCCACACTTTGCCGCGATACATGGTCGCGTGCACGCCGCGCGTGTATGGAAATTCGCCCGCGTCATTCAAATCGCGCGCGTACTCCATTTCGGCAAGCTCGAGCGGCGTATAGAGTCGTTCGATTTCTTCCGAAGAGGTCGTAATAAACTTGGGCGCGCGTTCGGGATTTTTCGCGAGCGCTTTTTGCAGCGTCGTCTCTTCCCATTTGTCGCGCGCGGCGCGAATTTGTTCCAATTCTTTTTCGTTAAACATTTTTCGGTTCCTTGCAGAGAGCTGGCGCAAGGCGCTAGCTTGCATTTTGTCGTTTCACGCGCTACGAATTCGGTTTCTGATACAACTCGATGAGAACGCCATGCGCGCTTTTCGGATGAATGAACGCGTACTGCATTCCGCTCGTATTCACGCGCGGCGTTTCGTCAATCAACTGCGCGCCGTTTTCGCGCAAACGCGCGAGCGCGGCATGAATATCATCCACCTCAAAACAGAGGTGATGAATTCCTTCGCCGCGTTTCGCTAAAAATTTCCCGAGTCCGCTTTCCGGGTCGTGCGTTTGCACCAACTCCACTTCGCTTCCGCCGACAGGCAAAAACGCCACTTCTGTGCGTCCGCCCTCTTCCAACGCGACGTGGTCGAGTTTCATCCCCAACGCGCGCTCGAAAAATCCCAGCGCGTCACTCACGTTTTGCACGGCGATGCCGATGTGGTCGAGACGTAATAACATAATCTCCAGTCTCCAATCTCCCTCTCTCAAAACGCCGCGTTCCCGCGATATTCGCCAAAGACGCGCCGCAGCGTATCTGAAATTTCCCCAACCGTCGCGTACGCTTCAACACATTGCAAAATGCGCGGCATCAAATTTTCGGCGCCGCGCGCGGCGGTTTCCAACGCGCGCAAAGATTCCTCACAGCGCGCCGCGTCGCGCGTCGCGCGCAATGCGCGTAGACGCGCTTTTTGTTTTTCTTGCGCGATAGGATCAGAATGGGCAAGGCGCGGTTTGATTTCTTCTGTCATCACAAACTCGTTCACCCCGACGACGGTGCGTTCGCCATCGTCCACCGCTTGTTGAAATTTCCATGCCGATTCTTGAATTTCGCGATTGATGAATCCCGTTTCAATCGCGCGCTGCGCGCCGCCGAGTTTTTCAATCTGCGCGAGATAATCGCGCACGCGCGTTTCAATTTCGTCCGTGAGATGTTCGATATAATAACTGCCCGCGATGGCATCAATCGTATTCGTCACGCCCGATTCGTAACCGATAATTTGCTGCGTGCGTAACGCGATGCGCGCGGACTCGGGCGTGGGCAGCGCGAGCGCTTCATCGTACGAATTCGTGTGCAACGATTGCGTGCCGCCCAACACCGCCGCCAGCGCCTCGATTGCCGTGCGGACGATATTGTTTTCCGGCTGCTGCGCGGTGAGCGAAACGCCCGCCGTTTGCGTGTGAAAACGCAGCATCATGGATTGTTGCTTCGCAGCGCCAAATTTTTCTTGCATGATGCGCGCCCACAGTCTGCGCGCCGCGCGGAATTTGGCAATCTCCTCGCAAAAATCCATTTGCGCGACAAAGAAAAAAGAGAGCTGCGGCGCAAAGTCATCAATCTTCATTCCGCGCGCGAGCGACGCGTTCACGTATTCAAGCGCGTTCGCAAAGGTGAACGCGATTTCTTGCACCGCGTTCGCGCCCGCCTCGCGAATGTGATAACCCGAAATCGAAATCGGATTCCACCCCGGCAGTTCGCGCGCGCAGTATTCAATCACGTCAACGGTGAGGCGCAGCGATTCTTGCGGCGGATAAATGTACGTGCCGCGCGCGATATATTCTTTTAAAATATCGTTCTGCGTTGTGCCGCGAATTTTCGCGTTCGGTACGCCCTGCTTATGCGCCACCGCGACGTACAACGCGAGCAAAATCGGCGCGGTGGCATTAATCGTCATCGAAGTCGAAACTTGGTCGAGTGGAATGTCCGCAAACAACTCCTCCATGTCTTGGAGCGACGAAATCGGCACGCCGACTTTGCCGACTTCGCCTTCCGCCATTGGCGCGTCGGAATCGTAACCCGTCTGTGTCGGCAAATCGAACGCGACGGAAAGTCCCGTTTGTCCTTGCGACAAAAGATATTTGTAACGCGCGTTCGATTCTTCCGCGCTCGCAAAGCCCGCGTACTGCCGCATCGTCCACAAACGTCCGCGATACATTGTCGGCTGTATCCCGCGCGTGAATGGATATTCGCCGGGAAAGCCGAGCGCGTCGAGATAATCTACGCGCGTAGTGTCGGGTGTGTAAATGCGTTCCGTTTCAATCTTGGAGAGAGTTTCAAATTGGGAATCAGGTTTTGGCTTGGTCATAATTTCATGAACTCGTCGGTCGTTAAACCAGAATCGCGAATAATCGCGCGCAATGTTCCTTTTGGAACATTGTCGGGATGGTTTTGACGCGCGCACCCTTTTTCGCTGATGCTGTTTTTGTCAATCCTTTGGACAATGGATCGCCATGTTCAATGTACGATTCGATAACTTTGCGCGCGACATCTTGCGCGAGTTCCATTGTCGCGGCAAGCGTACGCCCCTGCGCGAGAAATCCTTGCAAGACAGGGCTGGTCGCTAAAAAACCACCTTCTTTAAGTGGTTCAATTTCGATGGGGACGAGATATTCCATATTTGCTCCTCTGGATCATTTTGCCGTTTCCCATTGTGCGATATAGCCGCGCCAGTAAGTTGGTTTTTCTTTAACACGCTTTTTCTTGCCATTCAATTTATCTCTTCCGAATACGCGGCAGGATTCTGCTTCGTTTCCCATTCAATCAAAACTTTCGAGCCGCAGTTTGGAAAGTCGCAGATTGTAAGAGGCGCGGTGCAACGCTCGCCATCCTGCCTCCTCATTTTCGCGAATATACTGTTCGATTTCTTCAGTGTGGTCATAATAATACGAAAGCGCGTCATGTATTTTCGCGAGACTCAGATGAGGATACCCTTGGAGAATTCTTTCTGGTGAGTCCCCTAAACGTGTCCGCTCTACAATGGTACGGACGCTAATGGCAGAACCGCGAACTGTCGGCTCGCCACGGTGAATCGTTGGACTCGTATAAATGTGTGGATGTTCAGTCGGATACTCTATTCTTTTTTCGCCGGTTTTCGTAATGACCTCTTGCGGCGCGTTGCGCGGTGCAGCATCACCCCCATTCTCATTCACTCCGAGCGCGTATTGTTCTTTCACCTCGCGCAGTTCTCTTTTCACCTGTTCGAGTTCCTGCGCCATTTGTTCAAGCGTCACATTCGTTTCCATCACTGCACCTCATATTTTCAAAACGCGCGCCAAACCAAAACGAGGCGGCAGCGTGATTATACACGCCGCGCCCCGTTAAAATCAATTTGTGCCTGCGCGCATCACACGCCCGGCGGTGTCAATCCGTGACCGCTTTGACGGTATTGGTCACGCCTTTTTGCGCCGCTTTCGCCACTTTGGTCGCTTTTTTGCGCGCCTGTTTCACATTCTTGCCCGCCGCTTTTTCCACGCGCGCGACTTGTTTTTGCGCGTTCTTGAGCTGCGCGTTCAAAGTCTTTTGCGCGCTCGCCGCCTGTTTTTGCGCGGCTTGCGTTTGCTGCGCCAAAGCCTTTTGCGCCGCGGCAGAAGTATCTTTGGCTTTGGTTGTCAATGATTGCTCAACCGCCGCCAGCTGTTTGCGCGCCGCCGCGAGTTGCGCCGTCGCCGCTTTATTCGCGGCATCCATTTGCGCGCGCGCGTCGGCAATGAGCGCGCGCTGCGCCTCGACCGTTTCAGCTTGCGCGTTCTTGGCGCCGCGTTTCAATGCTTTCGTAGCATGCGCCCAACGCGTTTGCAGCGCGGCGCGTTCTTTGGCAAGACGTTTTTCCGCCGTCGCCAACTGTTTTTTGGCATTCTTGACCGTCTGCTTTTGCAGCGCCCGCGCGTCGTCCGCCACACTCTTGGCAGCGCCCGGCGCCGCCGCGACCATGCCGCTCGCTTTTTCGGCAACCGCGCTCGCGCCCGCTTGCGCCGCGTCGCCCGCGCTGCTCACCGCGCTCTTGGCGGTTTCCACCGCGACATCGGCGCTGCCCTGCACCGTGCCGATAGCGCCGCCGATTTTCTCCGCGACTTGATTCAAGATACTACCGCTTGCCGCGTTCGTTTTCTTTTTGGCAGCCATTGCTTCCTCCTTGAAAATTTGGCGTTCGCGTCTCACGCCTCAGTGTGAGCCGCAATCCGCATTTCGCAAAACACACTATCTTTGCGGCGTTCAATGGATAATCACCAAAGTCTGTCCCAATTCCACCGCGTCACCCGGCTTGACGCGGATTTCTTGCACGACGCCCGCGCGCGGCGAACGCAATTCATTCTCCATCTTCATCGCTTCCAAAATAATCAATCCTTGACCCTGCGGAATCGTTTGACCAACTTGAATTGGAATTTGACGCACCAGGCCGGGCATTGGCGCCTTTAAAATAAATTCGCCGGAAGCGGCCGGCGTTTTATTCAACGCTTTTTGAATTTTGCGCGTGCGTTCATCCTGCACCGTGACCACATACAGTTCGCCGTCAATCGAAATGCGATATTCGTCGCCATCGCGTTCAACCAACGCTTGCCACGAACGATTGTCTATTAGCGCCGAATAAAAACCCGACCCTTCGATATTGCGAAAATCCACGCGATGCGGTTCGCCGTTAATTTCGACAGTCTGATTGGCATCCGGACGAATTTCATAAGTACGCTCGCCGATGAGAACGGTATAATTCATGCTAACTTTTCCATCCGCGATTGCGCCAACGACTGCCATTGGCGCCATGCGTGGGCGGAATATTGAGCGCCGTCTGTCGTCGTTCATGCGTGAGCAGCGCGCCAATCAACGCCGCGACGCGCTCCTTTTCGGGCGAACCGCCATGTCGTATTTCAAATTTCTCTTCGACAAAGCGCGTGTCAAAATGTCCGCCCATAAAATTGGTGCTTTCCATCATTTTTTGATGAAACGGAATCGCGGTGGATACGCCCATGATTTGAAATTCGGACAAGGCGCGCCGCATTCGCACAATCGCCGCCGCGCGCGTCTCGCCCCACACGCACAATTTGGCAATCAACGGATCATAAAAAAGCGAAACCTCCATCCCTTCATACAACCCTGTTTCCAAACGCACGCCTGGACCGGTCGGCTCTTGCAAGTTTGTAATCTTGCCCACGCTCGGTAAAAAATTATTGTACGGGTCTTCGGCAGTGATGCGGCATTCAATCGCCCACCCGCGTAAAACAACATTCTCCTGCCGCAACGAAAGCGCGCGCCCCGACGCAATGCGAATTTGTTCCTTGACAATATCCACGCCCGTGACCAATTCCGTCACCGGATGTTCGACTTGGAGCCGCGTGTTCATTTCCAAAAAATAAAAATTAGAATCCTTATCCACCAAAAATTCCAACGTTCCCGCGTTAACGTACTCGGCGGCTTGGGCAATCTTGACCGCGGCGCTGCCCATCGCCATCCGCATTTTCTCGTCCACCGCCACTGACGGCGCTTCCTCAACCAATTTTTGATGCCGCCGCTGCAACGAACATTCGCGCTCGCCGAGATGAATCACATTGCCTTTGGTATCGGCGAGAATTTGAATCTCGACGTGCCGCACGCCAGTCAACGCTTTTTCGATATACACCGCGTCGTCGCCAAACGCCGATGCCGCTTCGCTGTGCGCCCGCGCCAACGCGCTCGCCATCTCTCCCGGTTCATCCACGCGCCGCATCCCTTTGCCGCCGCCGCCCGCCGCCGCTTTAATCATCACGGGATACCCGATTTCATTCGCGGCTTGGACAATCGCTTCGTCGCTCAACGTTTCGTACACGCCGGGAACAACGGGCGCGCCCACGCGCTGCGCCAATTTACGCGCTTGCACTTTGTTGCCCATCGCCTGAATCGCGCGCGCCGGCGGACCGATGAACGCGATATCTGCCGCCATCACCGCGCGCGCAAATTGCGGATTCTCGGCAAGAAAACCATAACCGGGATGAATCGCGTCCACTTTGGCGCGCAGCGCGATTTCGACAATCCGGTCAATCCGCAGATAGCTTTCGCGCGCGGGCGCGGATCCGATATTGTACGCTTCATCCGCGTAACGCACATGCAGCGCGTTGCGGTCGGCATCCGAATACACCGCGACAGTTTCGACGCCCAACTCGCGACACGCGCGCAAAATACGCACCGCGATTTCGCCGCGATTGGCGACGAGAATTTTCTTGAACATGAATAGAGATTGGAGATTAAAGATTGGAGATTGGAGACTGGAGATTTGGAATCTCTAGTCTCTAGCCGTCAGTCTCTTTTTCTTCCAACACCGCAAGGACATCATCGCTCTCCAACGGCAAATTTACGCCGCGCCAATGTTTCATGCCGTCCGGTTCGCCGCGCTCATCCCAATAAATTTCCAAACCATTGCCATCCGGGTCGTTGAAATACATGGACCAACTGACGCAATGGTCTACGATTGTGACATGAATGCCCGCGTCCGTCAACGCTTGGTACGCGCGCGCGAATGAAATTTTATCCGGCGTCTCAAACGCGACATGATTCAAGCCCGTGGCTTGACGCGGCGGCATTGGCGCATCCACGCCGACATGCTGCAGCGCGAGCTCATGATGCCGCGCGCCGCCGCTTAAAAACACATAGCCCTCGCCGACGCGCTCGACCACTTGGAGCGAGAAAAAACGCGTATAAAACGCGGTCGCGCGCTCCAGATCGCGCACCTTTAAATGCGCGTGTCCGATTTGGGTAAAATAAGCGCTCATATTGTTCTTGTGTCCGCCAAGCGCGCGTCGCGCCAACTCGGCGTCGCGCGCAAGTCTTTGGGCGCGCGTGAGCAAGCAATGCCAAAGCGCGCAGCTCGAACTTTATTCACAGCGGAATATTCCCATGTTTCTTGGGCGGCAAACTATCGCGTTTATTTTGCAACATTTCAAAACCGGAAATCACGCGCGCGCGCGTCAAGCGCGGTTCAATCACATCGTCCACATAACCACGCGCGGCGGCGATGTACGGATTCGCGTATTTCTCGCGATATTCGGCCACCAGTTTCGCGCGCGTAGCTTCGGGGTCGGCGGATTTCGCGATTTCGTCGCGCGCGATTACATTCACCGCGCCATCGGAACCCATGACCGCGATTTCGGCGGTGGGCCAGGCGAAATTCAAATCGCCGCGCACGTGTTTGGAATTCATGACACAGTACGCGCCGCCGTACGCTTTACGCGTAATCACCGTGATTTTGGGCACCGTCGCTTCGCAATACGCGTACAACAATTTCGCGCCGTGCCGAATAATGCCGCTATGTTCCTGTCCCACGCCGGGCAAAAAGCCCGGCACATCTTCCAACGTCAACAATGGCACATTAAAACAATCGCAAAAGCGCACAAAGCGCGCGGCTTTGACCGACGCGTCAATATCCAACACGCCCGCTAGCGCCATCGGCTGCTGCGCGACAATGCCGATCGGCCGCCCGTTCATGCGCGCAAAACCGATAATGATGTTGGGCGCGAAATGTTCTTGCACTTGAAAGAAATCGCCGTCATCCACAATCAATTTAATCACTTGCTTCATGTCATACGGTTTGTTTGGATTGTCCGGCACAATCGTATCTAGTTCGGTCTCGGCGCGCAGCGGCGAATCGGTTACGGCGCGCCGCGGCGGGTCTTCGGCGTTATTTTGCGGCAAGAACGACAAAAGCACGCGAATCGAGTTCACCGCTTCTTCTTCGCTATTGCACGCGAAATGCGCGACGCCGCTCGCGGTATTGTGCAGCATCGCGCCGCCGAGCGTTTCAAACGAAACATCTTCGTGCGTCACCGCGCGCACCACATCGGGACCCGTCACAAACATATAGCTCGTGTCTTTGACCATCACCGTAAAATCAGTGAGCGCCGGCGAATACACCGCGCCGCCCGCGCAAGGGCCCATGATGGAACTGATTTGCGGAATAACTCCGCTCGCCAGCGTATTACGCAAAAAAATATCGGCGTAACCGCCGAGCGAAATCACTCCTTCTTGAATACGCGCGCCGCCTGAATCGTTCAGCCCGATAATCGGCGCGCCATTTTTCAGCGCCATATCTTGCAAGCGCACGATTTTTTCCGCGTGCGCTTCGCCGAGCGAACCGCCAAAGACCGTAAAGTCTTGGGAAAACACATAGACGAGCCGCCCATCAATCGTGCCATAACCGGTCACAACGCCGTCGCCAAAGATAGATTGCTCGCCCGGATTGTGTTGGGTCACAAACATCCCCAACTCTTGAAACGAACCTTCGTCAAGCAAAAGGTCAATGCGTTCGCGCGCGGTATATTTGCCTTTGGCGTGCTGCTGATCAACCCGCTTTTGCCCGCCGCCCATCAACGCCTGTTCGCGCATCGCGCGCAGTTCCATCATTTTGCCGTCGAGTGACATGATTTAAGATTGAATTCGGGATTCAGATTTGGAATTCAGAATTCAAGCGCGCTGCTTTAGCGTCTCGCGCGCGATAATAGTGCGCTGAATTTCGCTCGTGCCTTCATAAATGCGCGTGATGCGCGCGTCGCGATAATAGCGTTCAATCGGCAGCTCTTTGGAATAACCCATCCCGCCGTGAATTTGAATCGCGCAGTCGGCGGCAAACGACGCGACTTCGCTCGCGTACAATTTCGCCATCGCCGCGTCGCGCGTATATTTTTCGCCGCGCGTTTTTTTCAATGCCGCGTTATAGACCAACAGACGCGCGGCTTCGATGCGCGTCGCCATGTCCGCGAGCATCCATTGAATCGCTTGAAAGTCGCCGATTTTACTGCCAAACGCTTCGCGCTCTTTGGCATATTTCACCGACGCTTCGAATGCGGCTTGCGCGATGCCCAGCGCTTGCGCGGCGATGCCAATACGCCCCGCGTCAAGGATGCTCATCGCGATTTTGAAACCATCGCCATCTTGGCCGACGCGTTCGCGCGCGGCGACGCGATAATCATCAAAAAAAAGTTCGCACGTCGCGCTCGCGCGAATGCCCAGTTTCGGCTCCACTTTGCCGCGCGCAAAGCCGGGCTGCGCGGTGTCAATCATAAACGCCGACGTGCCTTTGTGTTTTAATTCTGGGCGCACCATCGCGAACAAGATGATGAAATCGGCGACAGGTCCGCTCGTCACCCACGATTTGCGTCCGTTAATGACATAGCTATCGCCAGCCGCCACGGCCAGCGTTTGCATATTGCCCGCGTCGCTGCCCGACTGCGGTTCGGTCAGCGAATACGCGCCGATTTTCGCGCCCGACGCGACGGGAACAAGATATTTTTCTTTTTGCGCTTGGTCGCCGAATTTATACAAACCGTAACAAAACAACGAATTATTGACGGACATGATGGTGCCGTGCGACGCGTCCACTTTGGAGATTTCTTCCATCGCCAACACATAGCATAACGTATCGAGACCCGCGCCGCCATATTCGGTCGGAATCTCGATACCCATCAAACCGAGTTCGCCCATCTTTTTGATGGTCGCGCGCGGAAATTCGCCACGCGCGTCGTACTCGGATGCGATCGGCGCGATTTCTTTTTGCGCGAATTCACGCGCCAAATCGCGAATCTGTTTTTGTTCCTCAGTGAGTTCAAAGTCCATTTTCGGGTTACCAGTAAGTCAAAGGTTGCGCAAATATTCAACCTTCAACTGTCAACGCTACCAAGTTTCGATTGCCACTGCCACCGCTTCGCCGCCGCCGAGACAGGCGGACGCGATACCGCGCTTGCCGCCGCGGCGTTTCAATTCATACAGCAGCGTCACCAAAATTCGCGCGCCGCTCGCGCCGAGCGGATGCCCGAGCGCAATGGCGCCGCCATTCACATTCACCTTGTCCCAATCCCAGCCGAGCGCATTGCCGTCCGCCAAGGCTTGCGCCGCGAACGCTTCATTCAACTCGAACAAATCCACATCGTCGCGTTTCCACGCCAGTTTTTTCAACAGTCCGCTAATCGCGTCAATCGGCGCCCAAAAAATTTTTTCCGGCGCGACGCCCGCTTGATGATAGCCCGCGATGCGCGCGAGCGGCGCATGTCCGTTCAACGCGGTTTGGCTCGCGATGACGAGCGCCGCCGCGCCATCCGACCAACCGGGCGCGTTGCCGGCGGTGACGCTGCCGTCTTTTTGAAACACCGGCTTTAGTTTTGTCAGCGCTTCGAGCGATGAATCGGCGCGAATCGTTTCGTCCGCGTCAAAAATTTTCACGCCGCCTTTGCTTGCAATTTCAAGCGGCGCGATTTCGTCTTTGAATTTTCCGGATTGCTGCGCCGCTAACGCGCGTTGATGCGAGCGCAGCGCGTAGGCGTCCTGTTCCGCGCGCGTCACTTCCATTTTCCGCGCGATAAATTCCGCCGCGTTGCCCATGTGCCAGTTATGGAACGGGTCGGTCAACGCGTCAAACACCACCGCGTCGCGGAAATTCACGTCGCCCATGCGCGCGCCGCCGCGTAATTGTTCCGAGAGATAGGGCCCACGCGACATGCTTTCAAAGCCGCCGGCCACCAGAACCTGAGCGTCGCCCGCGCGCAGCATCGCCGCGCCGAGCATCACGGTTTTGAGCGATGAACCGCATACTTTGTTTACCAATGTCGCGTTAATTGTATCGGGCAAACCTGCGCCGAGCGCGGCTTGGCGCGCGGGCGTTTGCCCCAAACCCGCGCTGACGACATTGCCGAGCAGCGCTTCGTCAATTTGTTCCGACGCGATGCGCGCGCGCGCCACTGCCGCGCGTATCGCGTGCGCGCCCAACTGCGGCGCGGGAATATCTTTTAACGAACCCTGAAATTTTCCGGTGGCAAGTCGCGCGCCCGAAAGGATAAACACATCTGGGTGACTCATCTTTTTTTGAAACCTCTGGGCTATTATAACAAAAATGGCGAAAACAAAGTAGCAAATCTCCCTGTATATCTATCGCCGCGTATCCTTCACGTCTCGTTTTTGAGCGTCTTTTTCAAGCGTTTGTACATTCCGTCCACGTCTTGAGCAAGTATGCGCGTCTTGCCAATGGTGGTCATAAAATTCGTGTCCGCCGCCCAACGCGGGACAACGTGAATATGCAGATGGTCCTTTAAACCCGCGCCCGCGGCTACGCCTTGATTGACGCCGATGTTGTACGCTTTGGGCTGCAGCGCCGCGTCAAGGATATTCATGGCGCGTTTTACCAACCGATTCATTTCTGAATGCGCTTGGTCGTCAATTTCGCGATAATCGCCAACATGCGCGAACGGCGCGACCATTAACGCGCCCATCGTGTACGGATAACGATTCAAAATAATGATTGCGCGTTCGCCGCGCGCGAGCAGCAGATTTTTCGCGTCATGCCGCGGCGCGGCATGGATGGCGTGACAGATAAAGCACCGCTCATCTTTCGGCAAATCAAAATATTTGTGTCGCCATGGCGCGTCAATCAAATCAAGTTGCGGAAACGTTTCGCGGAGCAATTTGGGTTTAAGCGACATGTTGCAGGTAGCGGGTAGCAGATCGCAAGGAATATTCCCTACGCGATGCGGTCTGCTATTTTCTCACTTCTTTTTCATACACTTCCGGATTCACGCATGTCGGCAGTTTTTCGCCGTTCACGCCCGCGATTAAATTTTTCGCCGCCATCTCTGCCATCTTGCCGCGCGTCGCGATGGACGCGCTCGCAATGTGCGGAACCACAAGACAATTCGGCAAGGCGAGCAGCGGACTGTCCATGGGAATCGGTTCGGGTTCGGTCACATCCAACGCCGCCGCGCGAATTTTTCCCGACGATAACGCGGCGTGCAGCGCGACAGGGTCAATGATGGGCCCGCGCGCGCTGTTGATGAGCAGCGCGGACGATTTCATTTTTGAAAACGCGGCGTCGTTGAACATGTGGCGCGTCGTTTCGTTAAGGTCGGTATGAATCGAAACAAAATCCGCTTCGCGCAACAACGTATCCATGTCGGCGTAAATGACGCCCATAGATTTTTCCAAATCTTCGCGGCGATATTGGTCATAGTACAAGACGCGCATATCGAAACCGCTCGCGCGTTTTGCCATCGCTTGCCCGATGCGCCCAAAACCGACGAGGCCCAACGTCGCGCCGTGAATATCCACACCCATTAACAATTTGGGGCCCCACGTTTTCCATTTGCCCGCGCGCACATAATCCGCGCCTTCGACCACGCGCCGCGCCGCGCTCATCAGCATCGTGAACGCGAAATCTGAAGTGGTGTCGGTCAGCACACCGGGCGTATTGCCAATCGGCAGCCCGCGCTGCGTCGCCGCCGGAATATCAATATTATCGAAACCGACGGCATAGTTCGCGACGACGCGCAGCTGCGGATTCAAGTCCATCAATGCCGCGTCAATTTTATCGGTCAGCAGCGAGAGCAAACCCGCTTTGCCGCGAATTTTTTCCAACAATATTTCGCGCGACGGCGGCAGCTCGTCCTGCCACACTTCGGCGTCAAACGCGTCGCGCACCAGATTCAATCCTTCATCCGGGATAAGGCGTGAGACAAACACTTGATGTTTCATAAGGCGAGAATAAAAAGCGCAAGTTCAAAGCGAAAGACTCGGGCGCGTTAACTTGATCGCGGAATCGTCCGCGCAGCAAGGCGTTCTCTGACGCGCGTCTTGGAATACGCGTTACGCGATTTACTTGCGTTCGGCGCGCGCATTTTGCTTTGAACTTTTCACTTGGTGAATTTGATATTTTTTCGGTCAATTACTTTAACATAGACAATGCCAAAGGTAAAACCTTTTGGGAATTGTTTAACTGCGTCTCGACGCGAAAATAATTTGCGAGAATCCATCGGGCATGCTAGAATGGCGAACGCAAAGGGGAGTAGGCTAGAGGTAAACTGACCGTCTCCAAAATGGTAGTCCAGGGTTCAATTCCCTGCTCCCCTGCCACACAACGCCGCGTCGGAAAAATTTTTCCGACGCGGCGTTTTTGGTCGCGCGGAAAAAAACCTTTTTCCCCTAACCGTGATAGACCAAATACAATCTGCCGATTTGAATCACGGCGCCGGGCTTGAGGTCTTGAGGCATGTCGGGAGCGAGACGATGCCGGTCCACAAATGTGCCATTCGCCGAACCCAAATCTTGAATTTGCCAATGACCATACCACACCAAACGCGCGTGCCGCCGCGAAACGCCCGCGCCGGCGGTGCCGCCCAAAGGCAATAAATCAACATCGGGTATCCAACCGCTGGGCGCGTCAGCGCGCCCGATGACAAGCTCGACTTGCAGCGGCAGCTTTAACACACGGTCGTTGATAGTGATTTTCGGCAGCGCCAAATCGGGCGCGTCAAATATCGGCGCTTGTTCTAACGTCATGCCGCAAAATTGACAGACCGTGTTATCGGCGGCATTGCGACGTTCGCAATCAGGACATGCTTTGACTTGGGCCATTAAAGTTTAGCGCGACGCCTCAGGTCGCTTTATCAAACGTCAACGCGATGCGAAAACCCACATAATCATATTGATTTTCCGGATTAAAGTGCGTGCGGTCCGCCGCGCGCACATGCGCGCGGTCGCTGAACCATGCGCCGCCGCGCAGCGCTTTATAATAACCGGTCTCGGGGCCCTGCGGATTTTGCGCGACCTGTTCCGCATAATAATCCGCTTTGTACCAATCATTCACCCATTCCCAAACATTGCCCGCCATATCCCACGCGCCGCACGGACTAACGCCGGCGGCGAATCCATCCACAGGCGTCGTGCCGGATAATTTGGCTTCGGCGCAATTCAAACGCTGCGCGTCAAACGCATTGCCCCACGGATAAAGACGTCCGTCCGCGCCGCGCGCGGCTTTTTCCCATTCCGCTTCGGAAGGCAGATGCACTTGTTTGCCGGTCAAATCACTTGCCCAACGACAAAAGACCAGCGCGTCGTACCAACTCACATTCACAACGGGATGTCCGCTTTTTTGCGGAAAATCAAATGGCGTCACGCGATTCGTCGCGTTTGTGAAAATCGTGTACTGCCCGACAGTTATCGGATATTTGGAAATCCAATACTCGCTCAGCTCAACTTGAATTTGCGGTAATTCGTCTGGCTGCGTGTCGCGGTCCGTTTGCGGATTGCTGCCCATTTGAAAAGCGCCCGCTGATACGCGCACAAATTCAATGTGCTGCCCAATCGCGATTTGCAAGCGCAGCACGCCTTGCGCGATTGAAACTGATAATTTCGGACGCGGCGGCAAAATTTGCGTCTTGTCCAAAGCCGTTTCCGCGGCGGGAACGGCGGAAGGGCGCGGAATGCCACGCGCCGCCAACATGCCGGTGGTGGATTGTTTGACCGGCGAGACCGCCAAATCATCCGCGCGTTCGGCGGGGGGAGGGGCGACCTCTGCTTCAGGCGCAGGTTCAGGTTCCGCTTCGTCGGTGACCGCTGCTGCCGCGGACGGCGCATCCGCCAGTGA
Organism: Anaerolineae bacterium; assembly: GCA_021463195.1. Classification (GTDB taxonomy): domain Bacteria; phylum Chloroflexota; class Anaerolineae; order UBA4142; family SHND01; genus SHND01. The sequence continues at coordinate 6,601 of JAJTXZ010000044.1, read as the reverse complement.
CGGCGCGTGCGCCGGCGGCGAGGTGGCGGCGCGCGTCGGGGTGAGATATTCCACGCGCGGCGCGTCCGTAAGCCGCGAGGGCGAAAAGCCGAACGCCAACAACATATCCTGCGCGGTCTGATAACGCTGCTGCGGATACAAGCCCATCGCTTTTTCGATAATACTTTCGACGCCAAAAGAAATTTGCGGATTGAGTTCGCGCGCGCCGCGCATGGTATCAGGATGTAAAAGCCGAACATGGACATCCGGCGGCGTTTTGCCTGTCAACAAAGCATATAACGTCGCGCCCAGCGCGTAAATATCGCTGCGCGGGTCGGTGTGACCCACTTCGCGCGAATATTGTTCGAGCGGCGCATATTCTGGCGTGCCAACGCCGCGCAGCAAAGTCAACGTGCTAGGTTGATTCGGGTCGAATAATTTTACCAAGCCAAAATCCACCAACACAATGCGATCATCCGACGCCAGAATCAAATTATGCGGTTTAATATCGCGATGAATAAATTTGTTGGCATGCAAATAAACCAGCGCGTCCAAAATTTGGCGCGCCCAATTCAAAACCAAAACTTCGGGCTGCGCGCCGCGCGCTTGAATCAGGCGATGCAAATTCTCGCCTTCAATCAAGTCCATGATAATGTATTCGCTGTCCTCTAGCGAAAAATAATCGTAAATATGGGGAAGGTTCGGATGATTGGCGTGCGCCAACACTTGGGCTTCGCGGCGAAATTGCGCGCGCGCCTGCGTCATACCCAACGTCGTGCCGTTCGGATCGGGCGTGCGAACCTTGAGCGCGACGGCGCGTTCGAGCGATACATCACGCGCGCGATACACGGCGCCCATGCCGCCCTTGCCGAGCATTTCTAAAATTTCATAACGCTGGTTGACAATATCGCCCTGTTCCAATGTCATAGCAAGTCACTATCGAATCGAACTATAATTACGCTGATATTATCCGCGCCGCCCGCCGCGTTTGCCTTTTGCGTCAATTCCGCGCACGCGGATTGCGCGTCAGCCGCTTGGGACAAAATATGCTGCATTACGTCATCGCGCGCCATTTCCCAAAGCCCGTCGCTGCATAAAAGCCATTGGTCGCCGGCGCGCAATTCCAGCGTCCCGCCTTCGAGCGGAAAAATATCGGCGGTGGACGCGGCGTCGCCCAAACTGGCGAGAATGATATTGCGCTGTGGATGATAATACGCGTCCGTCGGTGTAATCAAACCATTCGCGACCAACATGCCGACATACGAATGGTCACGCGTAAGCGGCGCAAAATTTTGGTCACGCCACAAATAAGTGCGACTGTCGCCGATATTGACAACCAACGCGCGCGTGCCCAAAACAACCAGCGCGGTCAACGTGGTCCCGCTCTGCGCGCCGCGCTCATTTTGAAATTCCACCAGCTGTGCATTCGCCGCCGCAAGCCCCGCTTGCAATTCCGCGCGCACGGTTTCATCCGTCAACACGGTTCCGTTCCACAACGGTAGCAGGATGCGGTTTGTCCATTCGCGCGTCAACGTTTGCAACGCCATTCGACTCGCGACTTCACCCGCCGCCGCGCCGCCAACGCCATCGGCGATCATAAAGAGCGCCAACGGACGCAAGGCGCCGGGCGCATCCAATAACACGACCGCCACGCTGTCTTCATTCGGTTCGCCGCGCGCGCTGCGCGCCAACCCCGTATCGGTTCGCAAACCATACGTCAGCTGAAGTGTCGTCGCCGCCGCCGTTTCAGCGGCGGCAGAATTTGGCGCCAATGTATAGCAAAAATCGTCAATCACAAAGCTGGCAGACGGCAGCGCGCGCGCGGCGCGCGGCGCGCGCTGTTCAAACAAACGCAGCAGGGACGCTTCCGGCAGCGCGCTGCCGCAAAAGCCGCAAGTCGCGGCATCGCCTTGATTTTCCACGCCGCACATGGGACACGCACGCGTCACCGCGACCAAATATTCATTGGCAGTTTCGGTCGCCGCGATAAAGCGCACAACGGTATAGCGCTCAAGCAATAAAGTTCCCGCGACCAGTGGTTCAGGCGGCGCGACCGCCCCGGCATTTTCAACAGATTCGGCAGACATGGCGTTTGACCCCGCGCGCCAAGCGCGCGGGGGTTATTCTAGCATGAATCATTCTATTTTGTCATCGTTATTTTACGCGCCGACGCGCAATAGCGCATAAATAATGCGTCTTTAGAGATAGGAATAAAGTACAGGCGCGCCGCGTCCGAAAATTCAATGTTACAATTTTGAGCGCACGCGCGCGCCTCATGCTTGGTTAAACCTGAAATCATTCCGACCTAAAGTTGGATAGATACAATGCGTCTTGCCAAGACTAGAGATTGAATCACAGACTCGAGGAAACGACAAATGAAAATTCGATGGCGCTATATTGGAGTTTTATTTTTAACGCTGGGCGTATTTGTGTTTGGCTTGGCGGGCGGCGTGATGCTCGACCGTTACGTCGGCGAAGCCAGCGCGGCGACGCAAACGACCGATTCGCGTCCAAACACCGATTTGTTGCTGCAAGCATGGCGTTTGATTGACAGGCATTATGTGGACCGCGACGCGGTGGAACAACAACGTTTGACGTATGGCGCGATAACGGGCATGGTGGACGCATTAGGCGACACGGGGCATTCCACTTTTCTCACGCCGGAAATGTTGAAACAACATTACGACTATACGGCGGGTTCGTTTGAAGGCATTGGCGCGCAAGTGGAACAGCGCGGCGATTATGTGATCATTGTCGCGCCGATGGACGATTCGCCCGCGCTCAAAGCGGGCTTGAAACCGGGCGACGCGATTGTCAAAGTGGATGATGAGGACATGACCGGCAAGAGCGTGCAAGAGGTCATCGAGAAAATTTTGGGACCCGCCGGCACGCCGGTGAAATTGATGATTCTGGATTCGGCGGATGGCTCGCTGCGCGAACTCACTTTGACGCGCGCGAAAATCGTGGTCAATAATGTTTCGTGGGCGCAGGTGCCCGGCACGACCATCGCGACAGTGCGTATCGCCGGCTTTAGCGATCATGTGGGCGATGGTTTGAAAAAAGCGCTGACCGAAATCAAGGCGCAAAATTTGACGGGCGTGATTTTGGATTTGCGTAATAATCCCGGCGGCTTGTTGAGCGAAGCGGTCACGACGGCGAGTCAATTTCTATCCAAAGGCGATGCGCTTTTGCAAAAAGACGCGCAGGGCAAGATTGAGCATGTGAACATCGAGGCGGGCGGCTTGGCGACCGATTTGCCGATGGTGGTGTTGATTAATTACGGCAGCGCGAGCGCATCCGAAATTGTTTCGGGCGCGCTGCAAGACGCGGGACGCGCGAAATTGGTGGGGGAAACCACCTTTGGCACCGGCACGGTGTTGAACACATTCGATTTGCCCGACGGTTCGGCGATGCTTTTGGCGACCAGCGAATGGTTGACGCCGAACGGACGCGTAATTTGGCATCAAGGGATCAAGCCCGATGAAAAAATTTCACTGCCCGCCGGCGTCGCGCCATTGACGCCCGCGCAGTTGAAAGGCATGACACCGCAAGCTTACGCGGCAGCGCGCGATTCGCAAATGCAGCGCGCGATAGAGTTGCTGACATGTCCGAATGGGCAATGCGCGACGGATGCGACAAAATTTTCCGGCAAGGCCCAAGTAATTCCGTAACTAAAAATCCATCCGCAAGGATGGATTTTTGTTTTTGTCGAACATGGCGTATCCTTGAGGTGAGAAGAGTTGTCCATGAGCCATTGGCTCACCCACAACCGATGAAAATCTTTCGGACACAGATGCCACCGATTACACAGATAGACCGAAAATCTGTGGCATCCGTGGAATTTGTGTCCCATTTTCAGGGAAGAAATGACCAATGAAAAAATTTCTTGCCATTCTCGTAATTCTCATCACACCCCTCTTTGCCGCAACTGCATTCGCGGACAATTCTGCGAACGCACAGCCCGCCACCGCCACGTTTATCAACGGACAGCCGCAAAGCATTCCCGCCAATTCAACGCAATGGCACAAATTCGATTACGCGGGCGATAGATCGCTCGTGACAATTTTGATGCCGAACGGCGCGAACAGTCTGGTCGCGTTCAATGTATTCACGCCGGAGCAGGCGCAGAGCTGGTGGGAGCCGCGCACGACGCCGATTGGACGCGGCACCGCGTATTCGATCAACTGCGCGACGGGCGAAGAACAGTATTGGGGCGAATGTAAATCGCCGGATTTGAAATGGAAAGGGGAATTTAATTTCCCCGGCACCTTTTACGTCCAAGTCGTCAATTACAACACCGGCACGGCGAACTTTACGCTGACGATTCAAGGCACGGGCGTCTCTGTCGGCGCGTCATCACAGGTGACGCAACCGCAACAGCAACCGAAACCATTGTTGCCGACAACAGGCGGAGCGCCGCCGACACAAAGCAAATCTTTTTTCAATCGTTGGGCGCGCGAGTAATGGGAGAAAAATTTTGCGGCGGAGAAATTTCTCTGCCGCATTTTTTATTTCAGATTTGTAACACACGACGCGCAAAACGCGCATCGCGATTCGGTGTTAAGCAGACCGCAGCGTTTCTCATGACGCGATTGAGAATTATTCCGCATCCCTTTATAATGTCATCCACCATAGTTGTAACCGCTTTCAAATTCTAGAGGCAAGCTTATGCGTAGAACGATTGATGAACTACTTGAATCTTTGCGCCACGCCCGCGAACGCAAAACGCGTATCTCTGTTCTCATCGGCGCGGGTTGTTCTGTCACCGCCGGCATTCCCCTCGCGTCGGGTTTTGTAAAGGAAATCGAAAAAGACTATCCCCACAAATACGCGCGCGCGGACAACAAGACCTATCCCGCGCTGATGGAAGCGCTCACGCGCGGCGAACGGCGCGACCTGCTTGCCAAATACATTGACGACGCCAAAATCAACTGGGCGCACATCGCGCTCGCGCAACTCGTCGCGGCGGGTGTTATCGAACGCATCCTCACCGTGAACTTTGACCCGCTCGTCATTCGCGCATGCGCGCTCGTCGGAATCTATCCGGCGGTTTATGATTTTGGCGCGTCGCAGCGTTTTATACCGGGCGCCGTCGTTGACCCCTCTGTCTTTTACCTGCACGGACAGCGTTCGGGCTTTGTCATTCTGAATACGGATGACGAAGTGAAACATCACGCCACCCTTTTGACGCCGGTCATTCATGACGCGGTACGCGCGCGCCTGTTGCTTGTCGTCGGTTACAGCGGTGACAATGATCCGGTTTTCAAGCAGCTCGCCGCCATTCCCTTTTTTGAGGATGGACTCTTTTGGATTGGTTACAATGACGCCGAACCCTCCAAAGATGTCCGCGAACAACTCTTGGAAGCGGGCAAGGACGCCTTTTACGTGAACGGCTTGGATGCCGACGAATTCTTTGTGCGAGTCGCTAAAGAACTCGGCTGTTTCCCGCCCGACATTGTCGCCAAACCATTCACCCATCTGAACAAGACTTTGCAAAAGGTTGCGCCCTACCGCTTTTCAAAACTGAGTGAACCGGTGGACATTCTGGAGCATGCGCGCAAGTACATCACTACCGCTTCCGAGCAGTTAGAGCCGGCGCAGGCGGACGGCTTGCAGGCATGGTCTGACCTCATCGGCGGCAATTTGGATTCCGTCATTGCGCTGCGTGAAAAATATCCCGATAACCTTCATCCCGACCTCGCGGATGCCATTGCCTGGGCGTATCTCGCGCAAGGAAATGAGCTCATGGATGAGGCAGCCACGAAAAGGGGCGCAGAGGCGGATGGGCTGCGCGCCCGCGCCGAAGAAAAATATGCGGAGGCGGTCCGCCTCAAAGCGGACAAGCACGAGGCGTTCAACAACTGGGGTTTGCTGTTAGCAAAGTGGGCGCAAACGAAAAGTGGTGCCGAAGCGGATGACCTGCGCGGGCGCGCCGAAGAGAAATATGCGACAGCGGTCCGCCTCAAAGCGGACGATTACGGTGCGTTCTACAACTGGGGTTTGCTGTTGGATGATTGGGCGCGAACGAAAAGTGGCGCAGAGGCGGATGCGTTGCGCGCGCGCGCCGAAGAAAAATATGCGGCAGCGGTCCGCATCAAAGCGGACATGCACGAGGCGTTCAACAATTGGGGTTCGCTGTTAGATGATTGGGCGCGAACGAAAAGTGGCGCAGAAGCGGATGACCTGCGCGGGCGTGCGGAGGAGAAATATGGCGAAGCGGTCCGCCTCAAAGCGGACAAGCACGAGGCGTTCAACAACTGGGGTTTGCTGTTAGCAGAGTGGGCGCAAACGAAAAGTGGCGCCGAAGCGGATGACCTGCGCGGACGCGCCGAAGAAAAATATGCGGCAGCGGTCAGCCTCAAAGCGGACATGCACGAGGCGTTCTACAATTGGGGGAATCTGTTGGGTGATTGGGCGCAAACGAAAAGTGGCGCGGAAGCGGATGGGCTGCGCGGACGCGCCGAAGAGAAATATGCGGCAGCGGTCCGCCTCAAAGCGGACAAGCACGAGGCGTTCAACAATTGGGGTAATCTGTTAGGTGAGTGGGCGCGAACGAAAAGTGGCGCAGAGGCGGATGGGCTGCGCACACGCGCCGAAGAGAAATATGCCGAGGCGGTCCGCC
>JAJTXZ010000043.1 GCA_021463195.1 Anaerolineae bacterium | reverse complement strand
GGCTCACCATCTTTCGGACGAGTTTTGCACTCGGGGTCTGACCGGAGTCACCATACCCACAGTTGAACTGCTTATCTGTAATATATCAGGTCTACCCGCGAATCAAAGTGGAATCGGCTCTAAACTGCCCGCGCGCGGAGCGCGAATCATTTATTTCGCGTAATCGTAAAAACCCTTGCCGCTTTTGCGACCGAGATGACCGGCGACGACCATGCGGCGCAAGAGCGGCGGCGCGGCATAACGCGGGTCTTTGGTCTCGGCGTACATTTCATCCGCCACAAACAAAATCGTATCCAAGCCCACAAAATCCGCGAGCGTCAGCGGCCCCATCGGGTGATTCATCCCCAACTGCATTCCCGTATCAATGTCCTCGCGCGATGCCATGCCGTTTTGAAAAAAACGAATCGCGTCCAGTTGATACGGAATATACAGCGCGTTGACAATGAATCCCGGATAATCTTGCGCGACGATAATTTTTTTGCCGAGCGCTTCGCCCAACGCGCGCGAGGTCGCCAACGTTTCGTCGCTCGTCAAAAACGAACGCACAATTTCGAGCAGCGCCATCACCGGCACTGGATTAAAAAAGTGCATGCCCAACACTTTATCCGGTTTGCGCGTTTTCGCCGCCAGCGCCGCAATCGAAAGCGACGAGCTGTTGGACGCGAGAATCACGTCGGGACGCGTCAGCGCGTCGAGCCGCGCGAAAATATCTTTTTTCAATTCCAGATTTTCAATCGCCGCTTCGATGACGTAATCGCATTCCGCCAAATCTTCCAGCGCCGTCGTGCCGCGCACGCGCGCCCGCGTATCCACTTGCGCTTGCGGACTCAATTTTTGCCGGTCCACCGCGCGCTGCAATGAGCTATCGAGACGCGCCAGCCCCTTGCGCAAAAAATCGTCATTGAGCTCGCGCACCACGACTTGGAAATTATTTTTGGCGAGCGTTTCGACGATGCCGCTGCCCATCAAGCCGCAGCCGACTACGCCGACCGTTTTGATTTGCATCAGTTCCCTCCGTCAAATAAAAATATAAAATGCTTCATTGTCCGCCCTATTTTTTTTACGGCGTCGGCGTCGCATCCGGTTCCGGCGTTTCCGACGAGGGCAAGCGCAATGGAATCGCGTCGGCAGGCGGCGTAATCGTCAGGTTGCTGTCAAAATCCGCCAGCTGCAACAAGAGATCGAACGCGCCCTTTTGCGTCGGATTGGCTTGATCGTGGCCCTCGATTAACATTTTTACGCGATGGACATAGCCGTCCTCGCACACCCAAAATTTGAATTCCGCGTTTTCAATCGAATCCAAATCTTCTTGGGTCGCGCCCGCCGCGCCGCCGAAACGATTGAACGCGTTCGCCACCGCCGCTTTATCGCCCGCATACACTTGGCAGACTTTGCCATCCAGCGCTTCAGAGCCAGTCAATTTAAAATCGGCGGGATCGAGCCCCGTGTCGCCAAACGAATTGAGAAACGACGCGGGTGACATGGGCGGCTGCGCGAGGCCCGCCGCTTCCGGCGGCGCTTGGTACCATCGCTCTTCCGTCGCGCCAATGAGCGGCGCTGGGCCCTTGACATAGGTTACGTCGTCAACGCGAATGACCTCAAACGGTTTCGTCGGGTCAATGCCGAGCAATGAAGTTAACAACCCTTGAATCACAAAATGCGCATTTTGTTGGTTCACCTCGCCCTGCATCGTCATGAGCGTCACCGGTTCGTCCCCCGCAGCGTCGTCGGGCGTCGCGCCGCCGGCGGCCATAAAAGTGCCTTTGCCCGAAATGGTGAGATTGACGCGATACGTTGTGGCGTCGCGCGCGTTGACGATCCCTTGCGCGAGCGCGCCCTGCGGCGTCGCTTTATCCGACGCGACGGCGGTAGTTGGCGCGGCAGTTGCCGTTGGCGGCATCTGCGTCGCTGTCGGCAGCGCGGCCGTTGGCGCGGGCGCCGCGCATGCGGCGCTCAAACCAAGCAGCGTTAAAACGAGCAGCGCGCTAGAAAGAAAAAAACGTTTCATTCAAACTCCTTAATTTTATGGCGCCGCAGGCGCGCCCGGATCCGCCGCGGGCGCTTGGAAATCTTGCGCGTCCGACGGCGCGGTAATGACAATCTCGGCGTCGTGATCGTACAAATGGATTGCTAGCTGCGCCGTAGATTGATGCGCGGGATTGGCGGGGTCATGGCCTCGCACCACGCCGGCAAACCGATGAATGTAACCGTCGGCGCACGTCCACACGCGAAATTCCGAATCGTCGAGCGCCTGCATTTGAGAGCCAGCTTGCGCGCCGCCCGCAATGCCCAGCAAACCTTGCGCCAAATTGGGATCGCGCGCGAGCCAAATCACGCACGTTTGACCGTCCAGTGTTTCTTGACCTACGCTTTGAAAATTCGCTTGCTCGATCGCGTGCGTTTCCAACTGCGCGAGCAAAGATTTAACGCCCGGCGCGTCGTGCGTGACATTGCCCAATTCTTGGGGAAAACGATACCATTGCGCGGGATTGACACCGGGGATGCCGTTCAAACCCTTGATATAGGTGACGCCATTCAACGTAATAAATTCAAAGGTCGTGGGTTGCCCCGTCGCGTTCATGATGCCCGAAAGCGCAAGTTGGCGATTTTCGCCGCTTTCCGCGCCGCGCGCATTCAAACCGGGTTGTTGAACGATTTTGTCTTGCTGGGTCAAAGCGACTTGCGAAGCGATTTCATAACGCACCTGGCGCACCGCGCGCGTTTTGGCAAACGCTTGGGCGACTTTCAAAGAACGCTGCGCCGACAAAGGCGTTATCGCGGTGGCGGTGACGGTGACGCGCGCGCCGGGAGACGGCGTGACTGGCACGGGCGAACTTGTAGTTTGTAAAGTTGGCGTGACGCTACATGCCACAGCTGCCATGCCGCATACAATCCAACCGCAGAGAATAAAAGAGCGTAACAAAACTGTCATACCATTTCGACAAGGCGCGGAGGGCACGTGTCCGATTCATTTTAACCGATAGCGGGAAAATAACAAAGAAAATTTCTGATGATTACTCGGATTTCTAGACCCCAAGGGTTTTCGAAAACCCTTGGGGTCTGCAAACCAGGGTAATCGCCAAAAAAATTTCGCTTGACAAACAAAAAAGGGTGTGGTTATAATCTTGTAAAATTTTTATAAATGTGTCGGTCGTCAAGTCTCCGTTTGATTGGATTTGAGGTACGCTATGAATCAAGAACCATTGCAGACCACGCCGCCATCCGCTGCGCGGCAACCCTTGATGGCGCAAGCTTTGTTGTCCGCCGCCGCCGCGCCCGCCGCGTCGGGTTGGGATTTGGCGCTCACAAGTTATGCGCAAGGTTGTATTTTGGAATTGCCCGTCGTCGGTTATAATCGCGGCGGATTGTTGATTGATTTGGGCGACGCGCGCGGCTTTGTGCCATCGTCGCAGTTGAGCAATCTAGCGCGCCGCGCTACCGAACCAGAGCGCCTGCAAGAAATGGCGCAGTATGTGGGCAAAATATTGCGCCTGCAGGTCATTGAATTGGACCGCGCGCAAAACCGTTTGATTCTTTCCGAACGCATCGCCAAACCCGTCGTCTCGCGCAGCGAGCAGCTGCTCAATTCGATTCAGCCGGGCCAAGAATTAAGCGGCACGATTCGGAACGTGACCGACTTTGGCGCGTTTGTGGATTTGGGCGGCGTCGAAGGTTTGATCCATGTTTCGGAAATGTCGTGGCAGCGCGTGGGACATCCGCGCGATGTGTGCGCGGCGGGCGCGCAAGTGCGCGTGTATGTGATTGACGTGCGGCGTGAACAACGCCGCGTCGGTCTGTCGCTCAAACGTTTAATGCCCGACCCATGGGCGCTGGCAGGCGAACATTACAAGCCGGGCGATATGGTGAATGTGGTGATTACGAATATTGTTTCCTTTGGCGCGTTCGCGCGATTGCCCGAAGGCATCGAAGGTTTGATTCATACTTCCGAACTGGCGGAAGGAAGTTTTTTGCATCCCAATAATGTGGTGCGCGAAGGCGATACGGTGTGCGTGCGCGTGATGAATATTGACCCGACGCGCCAGCGCATCGGCTTGACGCTGCGCCAAAATCCGCTGAACCACGCCGTACCCACGCCCTTGGCGGGCCCGATTGAATTGGATGATAGTTATTGGAATAGTCTCATACGCGAATAATGCCGCGCCGCTCCTCCCCCCCCCCTGCTGAATCACCGCGCAATTCTCGCCGCAATTCGCCCGAACCGCCTCAAGACGCTGGCTCGCGCTTGCGCCTTAATCTGAGCGCGCATCGCAAACGCGAAATCGGCGGGCTGTTACTCGTTACGGTTGGCGCGTTGACGCTGCTAAGTTTGTTCGGTGTCGCCGGTTCCGTTTCGACGCCGTGGGCAACGCTGTTGACACGCTTTGCCGGTTATGGCGCGTACGCGCTGGCGCTGCTCGTAATTTACGCCGGCATCGGTTTGCTGCGCCAGCAGGAAAATGTTTTTGGCGAATTCGATTGGCCCTGGGGGCGCATCGTCGCCTTTGAAATTATTTTTCTCGCGGGCTGCGGCTTGCTTTCGCTCGCGCTGGCGACAGATGACCGCGAAGCGGTGCGCCTCGCCGAAAACGGCCAAGCGGGCGGTTATCTCGGGCTGGCGGTGGCGCTGCTCTTGACGCGCGCATTCAGCATGGTCTTGGGTCCGAATCTCGCCGCGATGCTGGCGGCGCTGCTTTTGGTCGTGACGATTCTGGCGATGCTGCGTTTCGCGTTCGACTTGAACGCGCTCGGCGCATTCGTCACGCGCGCGCTTGAAAATTTACGCCCCACGCCCGCCGCCGCGCCAGCAGCATCCACATCGGCGCGCTTTGCGCCCACGTCAGTTTTACCCACGCAAGCCCCTCCGTCCGGTCAGCCGCTCGTGCAGTTACCGCTGCCGCGTCATCCCATCATTGAACCAGAGACGGACCAAGCGGACGAAAGCGCCGCGCCCGTTGACAAGAAACCCGAAGCATCGCGCTTGTCGTTTTTGAAATTGGGACGCAAATCAAATCAAGCCAAAACCGCGTCGTCGTCGCCGCCGACCTTGGACCCGCTGCTCGCCGTGCCGCACGTCAAAGCGGTCGAACGGTTGGGACATAATCCGTCATTTGAACTTTTGGAAATTTCTTCGGAAGCGGCGTACGCCCAAGCGACCGCCGAACAAAAAGCGCGCACGATTGAAGAAACGCTTTCGCATTTCGGCATCCCCGCCAAAGTGGTGGAAACCAACGCGGGGCCCACGATTACGCAATTCGCGGTCGAACCGGGTTTTATCGAGCGCAAGGGTTTGGATGGTTCAATGCAGCGCCGCAAGGTGCCGGTGAATCGCATACTCGCGCTGTCGAATGATTTGGCGCTCGCGCTCGCCGCGTCGCCGATTCGAATTGAAGCGCCGGTGCCGGGACGCAGCTATGTGGGCATCGAAGTGCCGAATGAATCTATCGCGATGGTGAGTCTGCGCGGCGTGTTGGAATCGGCGGAATATAAAAAGGTGACGCAAAAGGCGGTTCTGCCGTTCGCGTTGGGGCGCGATGTGTCGGGCGTCGCGAAAGCGGATGATTTGGGCAAGATGCCGCATCTGCTTATCGCGGGCGCGACCGGTTCCGGCAAATCGGTCGCGATCAATGCCATCATCGCGTGTTTATTGTTCGCGCATTCGCCCGATTCGCTGCGACTTGTGATGGTGGATCCAAAACGCGTCGAGTTGGTGAACTATAATGGCATTCCGCATCTGCTCGGCGAAGTGATTACGGACGTGAATCAAGTGGTGCCCGCGCTGCGTTGGGCGACACAGCTGATGGATTTGCGGCTCGAAGCGTTTTCCAAAGCTAAAACGCGCAATCTCGAAGCGTACAACAGCAAGATGGATAAAGAGGGCGGCGCGAAACTGCCGTACGTCATTATCATCATTGACGAATTGGCGGACCTGATGCTCGCCGCGCCGGACGAGACGGAAAAATTGATTACGCGGTTGGCGCAGCTCGCGCGCGCGACGGGCATCCATCTTATTCTCGCCACGCAGCGCCCATCGGTGGATGTGGTAACGGGTCTTATCAAAGCGAATTTCCCCGCGCGCATTTCGTTCGCGGTGACAAGCTCGGTGGATTCGCGCGTAGTGTTGGATTCGCCGGGCGCGGAAAAATTGTTGGGACGCGGCGATATGTTGTACATGGCGCCCGATTCCGCGAAATTGCAGCGGATGCAGGGTTGTTTTGTTTCGGACGAAGAGCTCGCGCGCTTGGTGAATTATTGGCGCAATTTGCAGGCGGATTTCGAATACACGCCCAAAGCGCCATGGGACAATCCAAAGCATAAAGGAATTGACACGGCAGAAAAACATGGCGACGCGTTGACGGAAGACGCCATCGAGGTGATTCGCGCGACCAATACCGCGTCTATTTCGCTCTTGCAGCGCAAGCTCGGCATCGGCTATCCGCGCGCCGCGCGTTTGATGGACCAACTGGAAGAGGCGGGCATCGTCGGTCCCGATGAAGGCAACGGCAAACCGCGCGCGATTTATTTGGAAGAAAAACCGAAAAAGAAAAAATAATGTTTCGTGAAACGCGTATCGCACAGCGTCTAGCGCGGATTCCACTTTGATTGACGGTATCTTTCGGATTTTCAAAATCCCGAAAGGTCGCGTATCCACATACGAATCAGGAATTCGCTCTATGACGAATTGCGATACGCGTTTTTTTTAGGCGGCGCGCCTCGCGGCGCCACCGCCAAAATTTCAAATGCCTACTCAATTAGAAAAAGCGAAAACATTCCAAGCCCTCCACGCGCAAGCGGGCGCATTTATCATTCCCAACCCGTGGGATATTGCCAGCGCGCGTTTGCTCGAACATTTTGAATTTCAGGCGTTGGCGACGACGAGCGCGGGATACGCGTTTTCGCTCGGACAACGCGATAATGCGATCAGTCGCGCCGAGACGATGCTCTATCATAAAACGCTGGCGGAAGCGACGCGCCTCCCCATCAGCGCCGATCTTGGAAATTGTTTTGGCGATGAACCGGAACTGGTCGCCGAGACCATTCGGCTTGCGGCAGAGACAGGCATCGTCGGCTGTTCCGTCGAAGACGCGACCAATCAGCCGACCAAACCGATTTACGATTTCGACTTGGCGGTCGAACGCGTGCGCGCCGCCGTCGCCGCCGCGCGCGCCTTGCCCTTTCCTTTTACGTTGACCGCGCGCGCCGAAAACTATTTTGTCGGACGCGCCGAGCTTGACGATACGATTCGCCGGCTCCAAGCGTTTCGTCAGGTCGGGGCGGATGTGGTTTTCCCGCACGGCATGAAAAATCGCGATGATATTGCCGCCGTAACGCGAGCGGTGGATTGCCCCGTGAATATTTTGGCGGGCAAAGGCATGCCGTTCAGTTTGGCAGAGTACGCGCAGCTCGGCGTCAAGCGCGTGAGCGTGGGGCCCGCGCTGTTCATGGCGGCGTTAAGCGCGGTGTATCGCGCCGGACGCGAAATGCAAGCGCAAGGCACGTTTGCGTTTACAAACGAAACGGAAAATTATGGCGACTTGATTCACGCCATCGCCGCCAAAAAATCGTAATCATCTTTTAGTGTCCTGGCAATGAAATCCCTGCGCAAAAAGCAAGGAATTTTGAACATGGGATTTTTTATCTGCGTGAATCCGCGTCCGATAATGGTTCTTGGTTTCGACTTGTTCGAGTTAAGCGTTAGGACGACTGCGTTAGAGAATGTCTTTTTACGCAGCAACCCCGCGATTTCATAATGTTAGAGCGGTACGCTCGCTTGTTTTTGCCTCGAGTCGTTAGGCATCTCGTTCGATCTTGGATATAATGGGGCGATAAAATTTTATCTGTCACGCCCTTTATTGCCGTCTCAATCATTTGTCCAATATCTTGACGCGCGCAACACGCCGATTTTTTTCAAGATATTGCCGATAGCAAGGAATTTTTATGGCGAAATCTCGTAGACCCGTCAAGACCAAAGAAGCGAAACAAAAAGATACCATCGAAGTCGAAGGCACCATTACCGAAGCGCTGCCCAACGCGATGTTCCGCGTAAAACTCGATACAGGACACGAAGTCCTCGCGCATATTTCCGGCAAGATGCGCATGTATTACATTCGGATTCTGCTCGGCGACCGCGTGCGCGTCGAACTCTCACCCTACGATTTAACGCGCGGCAGAATTACGTATCGCTTTCGCACATAGGGATTGGAGTTTAGAGTCTGGCGACTCAACGGATGGCGCGTCGCTAGACTCCAAGCTCTGGTCTCTTTTCTTTTATGCTCGCGCGTACAATTCGCGCTCCCATCTGCGCTGATGATCGCTGGTATCCCCGCGACGCGGCGCAGTTGCGTTTTTTGCTGGATTCGTTTTTCGAGAACGTTCCAACTCTAGCCGCGCAAGGCGAGCTCGTCGCGCTCATCGCGCCGCACGCCGGGCTTCAATTTTCGGGCCAAACCGCCGCGTACGCGTATCAGCATCTCGCGAGCGCGACATACGAACGCGTCGTTATTTTGGGCCCAAGTCATTTTCAAAATTTTGGCGCGCCGGCGGTGAATCGCGTGGACGCTTTTGAAACGCCGCTGGGCGCGGTGACGGTGGACACAAAATTATTGCGCGAGCTCGACGCGCAAACGTCAATCCAGCGCCTTGACCAAGACCGCGAACATTCCCTCGAAATGCAGCTGCCGTTTCTCCAACGACAGCTGAAAAATTTTTCCATCCTGCCCGTGATGATGTCGCACCCGTTTTACCTGTACGGGTTGCGCGCGCAAAATGAATGCGCGACGCTGGCGCACGCGCTCGCGCCGTTGACGCAGCGCGATACGCTGCTGGTGGCAAGTTCCGATTTATCGCATCTGCATAGTTACGACGCGGTGACGTATTTTGACCAGGGACTGGAAAATATTTTGGTCGAATACGATATCGGCGCGCTGATGGATTATTTGGTGAATGAAGGCGAACCGCGCGCGTGCGGCGACATGGCGATTGTGACAACCATGTTGACCGCGCAGCTGCGCGGCGCGAACACGCTGCGCGTTTTTTATCGCACCAATTCCGGCGATGTGACGGGCAATCCCGCGCCGGGCCAATACACGGTCGGTTATATGGCGGCGGGCATTTATAAAATATAAGGGCGGTTGATGAACCGCCCTCTCTTTTTCACGCCAACTTTGCGATTACATTGATTTCTGGCACTGCCGCCAGCGCTTTGGAAACAGGACAGCCCGCCTTTGCGCGCTGCGCGTGTTCTTGAAAAGTCGCCTCATCCACATTTGGCACGCTTGCTTCGACATGCAGCGTGATGCGATCAATCGTCGGACCATCGGCGATGCTCACTTCGGCGCGCGCGCGAATTTCATCCGGCGTAAAACCGCTCTTGCTCAGAATCGCGGCGAGAAACATCGCATAACAACCCGCGTGCGCCGCGCCCAACAATTCTTCGGGATTTGTGCCTGGACCATTTTCAAAACGCGACGCGCGCGTGAACGGTCCGGTAAACCAATTTTGTCCGACGGTCATTGTGCCTTGACCTTGAACGAGATTGCCGTTCCAAACGGCGGTTGAATTACGAATCGGCATACGTTTTATCTCTCCTTGAAATTTTTGCGTCAGGACGCCTCACAACGCTATCTATTGTATCACGCGAACGCGCGCCTCTTGCTTTTTCTTTGCGCCCGAGTAAAATGGCACGGCAGTTGTCGGGACGATCTATGGCGTACATTTCAGAGCTGATTGGACGCGCGGTGCGCGACCATCGCGGCAATACCTTGGGACGCTTGACCGATTTGCTTATCTTGTCCGATGAAAAATCGGAATATCCGCGCGTCGTCGCGCTCGCGCTCGGCAATGCGGAGCAGCCCAAACTGCTTTCGTGGCTCGGCACTGAAGATTTGGCGGGCAGCACGATTGTAATGCAAACGCAGCCGCAGCTGTATCTCGCGGCGGGCGGCGAAATTTTCTTGTCGCGCGATGTGCTGGACCGTCAAGTGATTGATATTGAAGACCATCGCATGGTGCGCGTGAATGATTTGGAACTCGGGCGCATCGGCAGCGATTATCGTTTGATTAATGTGGACATTGGCGGGCGCGGTTTGCTGCGGCGACTCGGCATAGAAGATTGGATCGAATACGTGGTGGAACGCTTTCACCGCCAGCTGCCCCACAATGCGGTTTCATGGTCCGACCTTTCGTTTTTGCCCGACAAGGGCGTGCGCGTGAATGCGCCGCGTCAAAGTTTCAAAGCGCTGCATCCGGCGGACATTGCCGAAATTCTTGAAGATGTGGGGCCGCGCTTGGCGGGCGAATTGATTCGCGATTTGGGCGATGAAAAAATCGCGGATACGTTAATGGAATTGGAAACCGATTTTCAAGCCGAAGTGTTGGAATCGTTTCCCGAAGAACGCGCGGCGGACATTGTCCAAGAAATGGAGCCGGACGAAGCCGCCGATTTGTTGAACGAGTTGGCGCCGGAAAAACGCCAAGCCGTTTTGAATTTGATGGAACAGGAAGAACGCGAAGATGTGCAAGAGTTGTTAGGGCATCAAGAGGATACGGCGGGCGGTTTGATGACGAATAATTACGTGTACGTGCCGCCGGGCATTACCGTCGGCGACGCGCTGGAGCGTCTGCGCCGCGACCCCGATTCGCGCAAAGCCGAGACCATCTATTACGTGTATGTCTTGGATACCGATGAAAAATTGCTCGGCGTTTGCTCGTTGAGCGATATGGTGCTGACCCAACCAGCGACGCCGATTGAACAAATCATGCACAAGGCGCCGGTGTATGTGGAATTGAATACGCCGCGCGATGAGGTCTTGGCGGAAATTTCAAAATACAATTTGCTAGCTGTGCCGGTCGTCAATCCTGACAACCAACTGCAAGGCATTGTCACGGCGGACGATGCTTTGGAAATGATTTTACCGCAAGAATGGAAAGTGAGACTCCCGCGTCTATTCCGATAGCGTTGCGCGCGCGCAACGCGAAAAAATATTTTGGTTTGGCACGCGCCCCTGTATGCCGCTGCGGAACCCCTTTAAACAATTTGCCGCGCGCCGCGCCGCCGCCCGTTCGAGCTATGGCAAGCGTCGCCTATTTTCGCGCGTCTCGCTCTTGGCATTTCTCGCCATCCTCGGCCCCGGTTTCGTTTCCGCGATTGCGGGCGATGACGCGGGCGGCATCGGCACCTATTCAGTCGTCGGCGCCAAATACGGTTATCAACTCCTTTGGACGCTCGTCCTGATCATTATTGGCCTCATCATTACGCAAGAGATGGCGGCGCGCTTGACCGTCATGACCGGCAAAGGTTTGGCGGACCTGATTCGTGAAGTCTTTGGCGTGCGTATCACCGCGTTCGCCATGCTGACTTTATTTATCGCCAATGGCGCGGTTACGATTAGCGAATTTGTCGGCATCGCGGCGGCGAGCGAAATATTTGGCGTCTCGCGTTATCTCACCGTGCCGTTGGCGGCGGTTGGGGTATGGTATCTCGTCGCGCGCGGCAATTATCGTATCGCCGAAAAAGTTTTTCTGGCGCTTTCAGCCGTGTTTGGCGTGTACGTGATTTCGGTCTTTGTGGTCAAACCCGATTGGGGCGAGGTGATACGCGGCACCGTGATTCCCTCTATGCCGCTAGAGCGCGAAGCGATCCTTTTGGTCATTGCCGTCATCGGCACCACCATCAGCCCGTACATGCAATTTACGTTATCGGCGACGACATTGGATAAAGGCACAAAACCGACCGAGTATAGTTATGTGGTTTGGGAAACCGTTTTGGGCGTGCTGCTCAGCGGCATCTTTGCGTACTTTATGGTCGTGGCGACGGGCGCGACGCTGCACGTCAATGGCATTACGCAAATCGAATCGGCGGAACAAGCCGCGCAAGCGTTGGCGCCAATCGCGGGCCCGCTCGCCGAAACGCTGTTCGCGATTGGCTTGTTGGGCGCCTCGCTGCTCGCCGCTTCGATTTTGCCGCTTTCGACCACGTACGCGATTTGCGAAGCGTTCGGTTGGGAGCGCGGCGTGAATCAAGAATGGCAGGACGCGCGCGTTTTCTATGGCATCTATACCGCGCTGATTGTTTTGGGCGCAATCGTGGCGTTGATTCCGGGCCTGCCGCTATTTGAAATTTTTGTGTACGTCTATTTGCTGAATGGAATTTTGCTGCCCGTGCTTTTGGCGTTGATGCTCAAACTCACCAACAACAAACGACTGATGGGGCCGCACGTCAATTCGTGGTTTGTCAATCTGATGGGCTGGGGCTTGACGATTGTATTGGTTGTCTTGACCGCAATCTTGGTCGTAACAACGCTGCTTCCAATTTGACGCGCGCCGCCGCCGCGCTCAACGCGCGTCCGGTTCGTCGGGCGGCAGCTGCGGACGACGCAGCCGTCTGAAAAAACCCTTGTTCTTTTTTTCGACCCACAAGCGTCCGCGATAATCGAAAACGAATTTGGGCGAATCTTTTTCGGGAAAGCGCAGCGGACTGTCCGACAGATTGTCTTGGTCTACGTCAACCTCTCGGTCTGCGTCAACCTCTCGGTCTGCGACAGCATCTTGATTTGCGTCAACGGCGCTGATATTTTCTACCGTCGCGTGACGTTCAAGTTCGGTTATAATGGTTTCGTCCGCGTCCGCCAAAACGTTTTCGGTCAAAGGAATATGCGCGGATTCGACGGCGCCAACGCTTTCTGTCGCAGCAATAGTTTCTGTCGCGACAATGTTTTCTGTCGCAGCAATGTTTTCTGTCGCGACAATGTTTTCTGTCGCAGCAATAGTTTCTGTCGCGACAACGTTTTCTGTCGCAGCAATAGTTTCTGTCGCAGCAATGCCTTTGGGCGCATCCGCGCGCGCGGCTTGATCCGGTGACGCGTCTTCGACGGACGCAAGCGGCGCGCCAAAATTTTCCGCATTGGGCGCAGACGCGTTTTCGAGCGTTGGAGCTGTGAGCGTGTCCGCCGCGTCTCGCTCCAAGAGCTCTGCCACGTTTGCGCTTGGTTCGCTAGTTTCCGCGCGGACGCTTGCGGATGCCATTGATTCAGACGACGGCGCGACGAGCGCGTCCGTTGGCGGAATAATTTCAAGCGCGGGCGCATCCGCCGGCGCGTCGGTCGGCTCGCTGTCTTGCATAGTGAACAAGACAATAATCAAATAAATACTCAACGGCGCGGCGATGAGGATAAGAAAAGCCAGATTCACGCGCGCTATTATAAGACAAAAAGGGAAATCAAAAAATTGTTGTCGGATTTTCGCGTCGGCCATTACACGGACTTGGAAAATATCACCGGCTGCACCGTCGCGCTGGCGCCGCCGCAAGGCGCGGTCGGCGGCGTGGATGTGCGCGGCTCGGCGCCGGGCACGCGCGAGACGGAATTGCTCGGCACCGGGCGTTTGATTGAACGCGTGCACGCGGTCGTCCTCTCCGGCGGCAGCGCGTTCGGTTTGGATACCGCGACGGGCGTGGCGCAATTTTTAGAAGAACACGCTATCGGCTATGATGTGGGCATCGCGCGCATTCCGATTGTGTCGGCGGCGGTTTTATTTGATTTAGCAATCGGCAGTCCACAGGTGCGCCCGAACGCGGCGAATGGTTATGCGGCGTGCGCGGCAGCGCGCAATGATTTCGTCGCGGAGGGCAGCGTCGGAGCCGGCACGGGCGCATCCGTCGGTAAATTGTGGGATATGGAACGCGCGACCAAAGGCGGCATCGGTTATAGCGCGCGCGTGTTACAGAATGGGATCACTGTCGCGGCATTGATGGCGGTAAACGCGTTAGGCGATGTGATTCAGCCGTCAACGGGCGAAATCATCGGCGGCACGCGGCACGCGGATGGCAGTTGGGCGGACAGCGGCGCGCTGCTTTTTTCGGATAACCGCGCGCGCGATTTTTTGATGCAAAATACCACCATCGGAGTGGTCTTGACGGACGCGGCATTGTCGGTGGAACAAGCCAACCATCTCGCGAGCATGGCGCATGACGGGATTGCGCGCGCCACGCGCCCATCGCACACTTTGTTTGACGGCGACGCGTTATTTGTGATGGCGTCCGGCACGCGCGGTCAGGGCGACATGACTATATTGGGACACGCGGCGGCGGAATGTGTCGCCAACGCGATTGTGCGCGGCGTGCAAATGGCGGCGAGCTTGGGCGGCGTAAAACGTTTTGATGAACGATGAACGCGATTCTTGTTTTCGATATTGGCAACCAGCACATCAATATCGGCGTCTTTGAACGCGCCGCGCTGCGCGTCTCGTGGCGTATCTCGACGCGCGTGGACGGCACGCCTGACGAATACGCGGTGTTGTTGAATACGCTGCTGCGCCAATCCAATGGCGCGTATAATTTTCAAGGCGGCATCATCGCCTCATCCGTGCCGCCGATTCTACCGACTTTTGTGGAATTGTGCCGCGCGCAATTTGGCTGGACGCCGTTAGTGGTCGGCGCGGGCGTGAAAACGGGCATCAAGCTTCGCACAGACAATCCGCGCGAAGTGGGCGCGGACCGCGTGGCGAACGCGCTCGCCGCGAAAACATTGCACGGCGCGCCCGCCATCGTGATTGATTTTTCGCCGATTACGATTTTTGACGCGGTGAACGCGCAAGGCGAATATGTTGGTTCCGCGATTGCGCCGGGTTTGAACATTAGCGCGGACGCGCTGTTTCGCTCCGCCGCGCAACTGTTGCGCGTGGAACTCGCGCCGCCGGAACCGAAATCGCCGATTGGCAAGAATACGATTAACGCGGTGCGCGCCGGTTTGGTATACGGCTATGTGAGCATGATTGAAGGCATGGTCGCGCGCTTGAAACGCGAACTCGGCAACGACGCGCAAGTGATTGCGACGGGCGAACAAATTTCGCTCGTCATGTCGGAAACGCGCGTGGTGGATGTGATGGACCAAGAACTCACGCTGCGCGGGCTGCAGCTGATTTATGACTTGAATCAGCCCAGTCGCCGCCACGGCAATTAAATTCTACAGATGGAATTCATGAACCTGAAAAATAAATTTGACTCGACGGCACCGCGCCGCGGCGCGCGCGGTTTGGCATTCGTATTGTTTGTCGCGCTGCTCCAACTTGGCGCGCCCGCGCAGAGCGCCGCCGCGTAATATTTGATGATGGCGCGTTTCCTAAAAAAATGCCGCGCGTAAATGACTCGAATGAAAGGAGCAGCATGACAAATCGCTATCGTGTAATCCTGCAAATCGAATGTGATGATGCGGTTGTGTTGCGTCAAATGGGGAAAGGATATCTTGACAAATCAAGGCAGATTTAATAAACAAAGACTATCTCGCCTTGTATATTGAACGCGAATTGGGTTGGGCAGAACAGTCGTTTAATCGAATCGAATGGAAGAAGTTACCTTGATTGAATCTCTCTCCGCCAACAAACATGAGGGCACACCGGAGAAAGAATAAGAGTCGTCAGAGGGCAAGTAGCTCACTAACGCGCATTTCTGTAGAACCTACCGCGAGAACAAAACGGTTCGTATTCGCTTCGTTAAAGAGTTTCTGAATCCACAACCGCTGCTTTGCGTTCAACGAATTCTCCGCAAAGAAATTTGCGATTTCAGCGCCATTCATCTTGTTGTGAATTCCGCCGCGTAAAAGCGGTGAAGTCAAACCGACAGCAGCGAGTGGCTTGTATTCTTTCTCTCCAATTCGCGTCCGAGTGAGATTTGAAAACAAAATCATTTTCACCAAAGCATCTTTAACATCTCCGCGATTAGGTAATTTACTTTTGTTTGAATTCTTCTTTTCTACAAGCACAAGATTGTCATTGATGACAACTGCTTCATCTGCCGTCCAATAATAGTAACCGCCAATAAAATTCTTGATAGTTAGCGATGCTTTCGATTCGTGCGTTACTTCCTTTGCGTGTGTTGTCCTACTCTCCCGCGCTTGCGCGGATTGCGCGCCTTTTCGTGAACGAGTTTTGAAATTTTGTACGTCATCTAGCATTTCTTTAATCCGCAGGTCAATTCCTTGTAGTTTGTGCAATGGCACGCCTGTGTCGGCAGCGATAGCCGCGTACGCGCTTTTTGCTGAACGCGCAACGTGTACGCCCTTTTCTTGCAACTCATTCATATTCCAATGTCCCGCGTCCGATTGGTTGAATGACAAAAAGGCGTGTAGGCGTTCCGCCAGGTACGCGTAATCAAAATGCTGTGCCGTGATTTTTTCTTTGTATTTTTTGCTTGGCTTGGCTTGACCATAGTACGCCGGAATCACGTACACGCCCAACAAACTCATCAACGACACTGTGTCCCATTGCAAAAAATCCAAATCCCCCGCCCAACCCTCGTCTTTGACAAACGGAATGATCGTCAAACGGACAGGATAGGAGAGAGTATCATACACGCGCGCGTATGGATACGTCCGCGTTCGCTTTGGACTTTTCCATTGGCTTATTGCGATTGTTTTGAGCGGTTCATACTCGACAACAAAACGCGCGTTGCTGAACGCGCGCCCACTTTTGAAATCGTCCAATGACACCTGTTTCAATTTTTCGACAAGCGTCGGTTGATACTCTATTTTTTCGATCTCGGCTTCAATAGAAATTTTAGACGAGTCGTTTTTGCGCAACTTCTGCCTAAGCGCTTCAAGCCGTAAGCCACGTACTCTTTGAGAATTTCGATTCCTAAATGCTTGCGCTTTAGCTTTTCACACGCGAGATTCGTTTGTCCGCTGCCTGCAAAAATATCTATCACCGCATCGCCCTCGTAAGAATATAATTTGATAATGCGCTCCGCCAATTCTAACGGGAACGGCGCGGGATGCGTATTCTCTTGCGGCGACAGCGGGCGAATTTTCCAAACGTTCTTACTCATCTCCCCCTGATAATCGCTCAAATCAATCTGATTCCGTTTCTTTTCTTCTGCGCTGCGATTCCAATAGATATTTTCGCGATCCTTTTTCGTCGCTGGTTTTTGAAAAATGAGAACGTATTCGGAAACCAA
Organism: Anaerolineae bacterium; assembly: GCA_021463195.1. Lineage (GTDB taxonomy): Bacteria > Chloroflexota > Anaerolineae > UBA4142 > SHND01 > SHND01. The sequence goes on along the minus strand of JAJTXZ010000043.1, from coordinate 24,401 downwards.
ACTTGGATAGTAATAACCCGGAAATGGATGCTGCAATAAAACTCCTGACCGACGGTCGCGCGCGATAGATTTTTCCCAGATAATATCCTCGCGGAATTTCCAACCGAGTTCTTCCATCCACGCGACAAAATGAAACGGCAGCGCAATGCGTTCGCCATTCCAACCTACGGGCGCAATGTTCACAATATTGTAGCCGCCCGGTTTCACCACGCGCAGCAACTCCCCAAAACGCGTCGTCAAAAACTCGCGATATTCCGCGTAGGAAACTTTTTCTCGTTCCCAACGCTCGACGTGTCCCTTGATTTTATCTACATGCTGCGCGTAATTGATCGCATTGAGATAAGGCGGTGAAGTGAACGCCAAAACAAATTCATCGCTTGGCAGCGCGCACAGCACATCTAAACAATCGCCGTGAATAATTCGTCCACGACCGCTTGGATATTCCACAAAATTCGCGGTCGCGGCAGACGCGGCGTACGCCGCGACGTTCTCGCGCGCCCGCCGCGTTTTTTGCCCAGCGCGCGCAGGCGCTTTTGCCTTTGGAGTCAGCATCTTGATTTTGGACATTTGGTTTATGACTATACTTGATTGATAAACAATGTCAAAGCTGCATCGAACCAATTTCCGCCGCGCGGCGTCTCTTTAGCGATCCATGCGCGCCAATTTGACCCATGTTCTCATCCCAACTAAGATACCGCCAATGTTTTACAAACGCGTTTTCGGTTTGATGTTTTTTGTTTTGCTCCTTTTCGCCTTTGCGTCTCCCCCTCCCCTCGCCGCGCAAATGCCCGCGCCCAACATTCCTGTCATGTTGGCGCCGCTCGATCGCAAGAGCGCTGTAGAATTATCGGCGTTAACGGTGGATGTCAATCTGACCGAAAACGACGGCCACACCTTTGCCAGCGGCGCAATGACATGGAAAGCGCACAATACCGATGGCGCCAACGATGTCTCGATCATCGTCGGTTTTCCCGCGCAAGCGAGCGCGGACGCAATCTTTGACCCGACACAATTTTCCGCGTTCCGCGTGCTGCTCGCCGGCAAACCCATTACACTGGCGCCCGCCACCGCCGACATTGTATATGGCGGCGCGGCGCGCAATGTGACTTGGTACACTTTCGAGTTGACGCTCAAACCCGACGAGAAAAAAGAAATCGTCGTGGAATTTACCCAAGACCTCGGCGACGCGTTATTTCCGCGTTTCACTTATGGCATGTTGGTCGGCAATCGCTGGAAAAACGCGGTCGGTTCGGCGCGCCTTACAGTGAATTTTCCGACTGAAACGACCGGCGAACAATTCATCGCGCTGGACCCGGATGTGCCGGAATTCGACGGCAAAAAAATCACTTGGCTCTGGCAAACATTCAAGCCCGAAGCCGACCCCGGCGTCACCTTTATTCGCCCCTCGCTCTGGCAAACGCTCAATGCCGCGCGCGCCGCCGTCGCGCAAAATCCCGATGACGCGAACGCGCAGCTCGCGCTCGGACGCGTGTATCAAACGCTCGCGTCACAGCCCTCGCCGCGACGCGATAATTTTCTCGCCCAAGCCGTCGCGGCATTGGAAACCGCCGCGCGTCTCGCGCCCGATAACGCCGACGCGGTGGAAACGCTCGCGCGATTGTACGAACAACGCGCCGGCGCGGCGACGGGCCCGCGCGATTCCAATTACATCACGCTTGCGATGACGCAGTGGCAAAAATTGATTGGCACGCGCGCCGATGCCGCCGCGCGCGCGCAGCTGGCGGAAGACAGCTTTTATCTTGCCCTCGACGCGCACACGCGCGGCGAATACGCGCGCGAATTAAAACTACTCGCCGACGCGCGCAATTTCGCTCCTGATGGCGCGGGGCCGCTGTACACGCGCGAACGGCTGGAAAATCAGATCACTCTCGCGCGCCTCGCCGCCGCGCGCGCCGATATTAACGCGGGCGATTTGAGCCGCGCGCTGGCGCACGCGCGCGCCGTGTTCGGCGATAATTTTCAAATCGCGGCGCAGCTGCCCGCCGACGCGTTTGCTTTGAATCACGCGCGCGTCAAGACCGCTTTGCGACAGCGCGAAATTATTTTCAAACTCAATCCTTATCCCGCGCCTTCGGACGCCGCAATGAACGCGCTCGACGCTGTCGTCGCCGCGTTGAATCAGACCCACGCGGGCCAAGCGCGTCTCGACGCGGACGCGAACAGTTATACGCTCACGCTCAGCGTGCCATTTGAAAACGAAAATGATTTACGCAATCGGCTCGCGCGCCTCGCCGCCGCGCTGCCCGCGCGCGGCGATTGGGCGCTCGCGCGCGCCGTCCTCGTCCCCGCCGCGTTAGAGTTTTCGACCGACGCGGATATATTCGCGCAGCGCGTGCATTATTTAGAACAGGTGGATTTGGGAAGCGGACAGCGCGAGCTTCAAACCATGCTCAACGCCATGAGCGCGCAAATTGGCGAATTGAGCGGCGCGCCATCCGACGATCAAGCCGCGCAGTTGAAACTCGCGCTCACGAGTCACGCGCAGCAGTGGTGGTATAACGCGTTGGGCGCGCTCACGCTCACGTATGAATTGGACGCGGGCAGCGGCGCCACGCGCGCATGGACGATTTCCATCGGCGCGCCGCGCACGCTGCAATACGACGCCGAAATCATTCGCGGCGAATGGTATTTCATCGGCGCGGCGGTCGGCGTGGGGATTTTATTGCTCGTCGTGTTTGGGCTGGCGCTGTTGACGCGACGCAGGAAATGAACGCGCTTGGTCATTGCGAGTGCGACGCACTTGGCGCATGTGGCAAGCTCTACGCGCCGGGCAAAGAGATTGCTTTGTATTGCAAAAAGCGCAATATTCGCAATGACCGCTACAGCGCTCTCACAATCAATCCCTTTAGATATTCCCCTTCCGGAAAATGCAAGCCGATCGGATGGTCGGGCGACTGTCCGAGTTTTTCCACAATTTGCGCGTCGCGCTTGGCATCCACCGCCGCGCTAAAAACAATCTGCTGAAATAATTTGGCGTCCACGAGCCCCGAACACGAGAACGTCACCAAAAAACCGTTCGGATTCAACAACTGAAACGCGAGCATATTCAAATCTTTGTAACCGCGCGTCGCGCGTTCGAGATTTGATGCAGACGTGACAAATTTCGGCGGGTCCAAAACAATCGCGTCAAATTTTCCGCCTTGCGCGCGATACTCGCGCAATTTTTCAAACGCGTCGGCGACAACAAATTCCGCGTTCGCCGCAGCGCCGTTCAACGCAAAATTTTCGCGCGCGAGTTCGAGCGATGACGCGGACGCGTCGAGATTTACCGCATGCGCGTCATTTCGTTTCGCCGCATAGACGCCGAACGCGCCGGTATACGCAAACGCGTTGAGAACCTCGCCGCGCAGATACGGCGCCGCGCGTTCCCGATTCACGCGTTGGTCGAGATAAAAGCCCGTCTTGTGTCCGCGTTTCACATCCACCAAAAAGCGCAAACCATTTTCCTCGATTTCGATTTTGTCGAGCGGTTCCTCTCCAAATAAAACGCCCGTCGTTTCCTTCAACCCCTCTTTTTTTCGCACATCCACGTCGCTGCGTTCGTAAATGCAAGAGATTGGAGACTGGAGATTGGAGACTGGAAATTGGAGATTGAAAATTGGAGATTGGAGATTGGAGACTGGCGGCTGATTTTCGACAAACAGTTTTTTCAACGCCTCGATAATTTCTTGCTTGTGTAACTCGGCGCCGAGCGTGAGAAATTGAACGACGAGGAAATCGGCGTAGCGGTCAACGATGACGCCCGGCAAAAAATCGGATTCGGCGTTGACGACGCGGTATGCGCGTAGGGGCGAAGCATTTGCATCATCGTCGTCAATCGTATCCGCGAAACGCGCCCGCAAATGCTTCGCCCCTACCATCCGTCGTCTAAAAAACGCGCGGTCAATCTGCGCCGCGCGCTCAAACGTCCACACGCGCGCGGCGATTTGCGAACGCGCATTGTACGCCGCGCGCGCGAGCCATTCCCCCGCCGCGTCGCACACCTCAACGGTATCGCCATCGTTCGCGTTTTCCACGCGCTGAATCGCGCCCGAAAAAATCCAGGGATGATGCTGGCGCAGCGGTTTTTCTTTGCCGCGTTTGAGAAAAAGTTTGGCAGTCACTGACATCTCACTGATATATCGCGGTCAACGGATAACAAAACGGATGAACGGATGCGCGCATCCTATCCGTTCATCCGCTCATCCGCTTTCCCATCCGTTGGCGGGGTTGCCCCGCCGCGAGGACGAACCTTGGCGGCGGGGCGATTTTATATTTGCCCGGCGTCCCAGACCCAAAGGGTTTTCAACGCGCACGTGACAATTTATGCGTACGTTTGAAAAACCCTTTGGGTCTTGAGTTCGCGCGGACAGGAACCGCCGGCTCAGCGGGAAGCATTGTGCGTGACGGCGTGTCACCGCGCAGCACGCGGGGATGCTATCGCTCTGCCCCTCCGCCCATACCGGCGAGGCGCGAGCGGACAAACTAATTTCTCCGCTCGCGTCTCGCAACTATGCAGGATGATTCATGCGCCACACTTGAATCCCAAAAAATTTTCGCGAATCTGATTATGTCAGACCAATCGAATTCGCCAGATTTCAGAGGTCAGAGTCCAGAGGGTTCAGAGTCCAGAGTCAAGCGGGAGGCACAGCCACACGAAAACCGATAAGGACGAAGCGATCGCCGGGAAAGAACCCGACGCGAAACGCACAGCGGGCATTGACCGCAGCATCAAAGAACGCGGCGCCGCGCAGCACGCGGTATTGTCCCGGAGTGTCATTGCGCGGATTTTCGCGCGGAGAATTTTGATAATAATTTTCATCGTACCAATCCGCGCACCATTCCCATACATTTCCCGCCATGTCGCCAACGCCGTAAAAACTATCGCCCATTGGTGAATATTTTCCAACGGGCGTTGTGTCGCGGATGCCCGATTCACTCGTATTGCATTTATTTTTATCAAACGCGCCTTCCCAAGGATAAATGCGTTTAATTTTTTTCGCGTCATCCCAACTCGCCGCTTTTTCCCACTCCGCTTCCGTCGGCAAACGTCCACCTGCCCATTCACAATACGCCGCCGCGTCATTCCAACTCACGTTCACAACAGGATGCTTTTCTTTGCCGTTCGGAATTTCCCAATCCGCTTTGAATTTTTTATATTCCGCGTTGGTCACCGGATAACGCGAAATGTAAAACGTGTCGAGATACACCGTGTGCTGTGGTTGTTCCCATCGGACGTATGCTTCCCAGTCTTTGCCATATTGTTGAATGATTCGCTTCGCTTCGGCATCTGTCGTCCCCATCAAAAACTCACCCGCCGGAATGAGAATCATTTCTTGTCCCGCTTTGTTGGTGAGGCGTGATGGGATTTTGATTTTGGGCGGCGGAGGCGCGACGATTTTTGGTTCGGGTGCGTGAGACCTTTCGGGTTTCCGAAAACCCGAAAGGTCTGTCTGTGGTGTCAAATCAAAAATCACGCCGTCGGGCGCGCGCATGTAAAGGACGGGCGTACCCCATTCCAAATCGTTCACACCCCAAATCGCTTTGCGCGCTTCGGACATGGCGGTATCTACAGCATTCCCTTCGGCGAGGGTGGTATAAAACTCGTTCGAAAATTGGAGCGCGGCTTGATCGCTGATTTCAAATTGCATGGCGACGACGGCAGGAATTTCGCGCTGCACCAAACTCGCGGCGACGCTCGCGAATGGGTCTTGACGTGTGCTGCGCGCGCCTTCACACGCATTGAGCAACACAAGCCGCAGCGAATCACAATCGCCAAACAGATGCGCGAGTTTTAATGCGCCCACATCTTGCGCCCTGCCCTGCTCATCCGTAAAAACCAAAACGCCTTCGTTCGTGCGTTCGGACAAACCGCCGTGACCGACGAAATGAAATACATGATATTCGTTTCGTAGTTTGCGCTGTAATGCCGAATACGTGGGCGTGTCAAGCCGTTCCAAAATCACCAAGCCGCGCGCCTGCAAAGCGCTCAATGCCGTTTGCAAATTGCGCCATTCGAGTTCCGCGTCCAATGTCACCGCGTCAATGGGATCGGAAATCATTGCCAAAATTCGCAGCGGCAGTTGAAGCGCGAACGGACGCACGGGCGTGGGCAGCGCGGGATAGCGCACGAGCGGCGTTTTGTTGGACATAGCGACAAAACGATTGAGCTGCTTGTCGTACAAAAACTCCCACGGCAGATCAAGCAAGTCGGGCGTATCCGTCAAAAAAACGCGCACGCGCAAACCCTGCCCGAATGGAATGCTGTGCAAACTGCTACGCCACAACGCCAAAACTTCGCCCGCGAAAACAGTATCGAATAATTTCGCGCCAAAATTCAACGCGGCTTGCATGTCCGCCGAACCGCGTCCCAGCGCGCGGTTTTTGCGCGCGCGTCCGACTCGCAGCATCAGAATCTCAATATCCTGATCGCTGAACGGCAGAGCAAAATCCGCGCTCACATTCGCGCCTTGCGCGTTGGTCGCGCGCGCGCGATAGCCGTTCGCGGCAGTGGAAAGGTGTAAATCAAAATCAAAATAGTCCATTGACGGATGGTCTGTAGGGGCGAAGCATTGACAGGCGCGTTCGCGTATCGAGCCACTGTCGCGAATGTCAATGCTTTGCCCCTACAATTTTATTCCAAATTCTTGAAAAATTCTACGCGCAAAATATTTTGCGTTTCCGCCGTCACGCGCGCGCGTTCGTCCGCGCGATAACCGACCACCCACAAAATTTTTTCCTCGTCCGCGAGAATCGGAATAAACTCGCGCAAATGACGCGGAATTTTTTCATCAATCATAAATTCATGCAGCGATTTGTGTTTGCCCTTCATCCCGCGCGGCGCAAAACGTTCCCCCGCGCGCCGCGTCCGCAAAACAAGGTTTCCTGAAATTTTTTCCGCATCGAACCAACCAACCCACTTGCCAGTCTCCAGTCTCCAATCTCCAATCTCCACCCCCCGGTCTCCAGTTTCCAATCTCCTCACTCCCCAATCACTCTCTTGCAACAATATTTCATCTCCCACGTTCAAAACAATTTCTTGGTCATGCAACAACAACGGCGCGTCCGGCATTTCCAAATGTTCGCCAATCGTAAAATCGTCATAGCCGACGACGAGGAGCAATCCTTGCGGCAGCGTCGCTTCCGCGCCCGCGTCCTTTTCCGCCGCGATCCGACGCGCGTGTTCGATATGTTGAAAGCCGATATTTTTCAGACGCCGCAATCGCGCCACCGCTTCGAGCAACACGCCGCGCTGGAGATTCGCGGGCAGCGCGCGAAACCATTTCTTATCAAAAACGAGCGCGCCGTCACTCGCCCGCGACATACGGTCAAAAATGCCCAACACATTTTGTTGAATGTACGCATAGTCGTCCGCCATCGAACGCGCGCTATCGCGCAGCACCGCGCGCAAATTCGGATTGATGGTCTCCAACTGCGGAATAATTTCGTGCCGCAAACGATTCCGCAAAATCGTTGTATCGAAATTTGTATTGTCGGTGCGCGGCTGTAAATTATTTTCGACGCAATACGCTTCAATCTCCGCGCGCGTCACATCGAGCAAGGGGCGAATCAAATCAATTCCAACTTCCGCATTCCGTATTCCGCATTCCGTATTCCGCATTCCAAATTCCACATTCCGAATTTCGGATTTGTACGCCATCCCCCGCATCCCGCTCAAGCCCGCGCCGCGCAAGAGATGCAAGAGAATCGTTTCCACTTGGTCATCGGCATTGTGCGCGACGGCAATCGCGTTTGCCTGCGCTTGATTCGCAACGCCCATGAGAAATTGATAGCGCAACTCGCGCGCGGCTTGTTCGATAGACAAACCATTTTCAGTTGCATACGCGCCCACATCCCAGCGCGCGTTCGCCAGCGACAGCTGCCATTCGCGCGCGAGCCATACCACAAATTGTTCGTCCGCGTCCGAAGCTTTGCCGCGCAGTTGATGATTCAAGTGCGCGACGTAGAGTTTCAATTCGAGTTCGGGCGCGAGCATTTTGAGCGCGTGCAAAAGCGCCAACGAATCGGGTCCGCCCGAAACGCCGACGACGAGCGTGTCGCCGCGCGCGATGAGTTTGTGTTCGCGAAGGGTAGCGCGGAATTTTGCAAGCATCAATGTATTTGAGAGACTATAGACTAGAGACTGGAGACTGCTCCAATCCCCAATCTCCAATCTCCAATCTCTATTCCCTACTCCTTAATCTCTAATTCTTCCGCCAATTCCCTCAAAAACAACTCCGCATCCGTCACCAAGCCCACCGCTTGAAACGTTCCTCTGTCCGCGAGTTTTGTGACGACAGCGGGATTGATATCAACGGCGACCGTTTTCACCCACGCGGGCAGCATGTTGCCGGTGGCGATCGAATGCAGCATCGTCGAAACCATCAGCGCGAGTTCGACGCCTTGCACTGCCGCGCGCATTTTTTTCTGGACCTCCATCATGTCCGTAACAACATCGGGCAAAGGACCATCATCGCGCACCGAACCCGCGAGAACCATTTCGATATTCGCGCGCACCGCTTCGTACATGATGCCGCTGGTCAAAATCCCCTGCGCCACCGCCTCGCGCAAACTACCCGCGCGGCGAATGCGATTGATGGCGCGCATGTGATGGCGATGCCCGCCCTCGACCGGCTGTCCGGTGGTGAGCGCGACGCCGAGCGAGGTGCCAAAAATCGCCGCTTCGCAATCGTGAACCGCGATCGCGTTGCCGCCAAACAAAACATTTACATAGCCGTTGCGAATCAACTTTGCCAATGCTGGCGCCGCGCCGCTGTGAACAATCGCGGGTCCCGCGACAAATAAAATTTTGCCGCCGCGCGCTTTGGTTTCCTGCATCTCGCGCGCGATTTGCGAAATCGCCAAACGTTTCGGACGCTCGCTCGAAACATCCGCGTTCATAAAAGAAAAAATTTCCTTGTCGCGCGAACGCGCCAGCGGCTGCACGCGAATACCGCTGTGACCGACGACCACCGCAGCGCCCTGTTTCACCTCTGTCATTGGAATCATCGCGGCGGCGCCGGCGGCGCGGTCAATCACGATGGCTAAATCCATTTCCGTGTTGGCGACTTGGACCCAGCGGCCGTCGAGGCGCACCTGGGTCGGCATATTCGTGGAAGAATAAAAATCGTCGGGCAGCGCGCCATCGCGCGGCGCGGCTTCGGTTTTCACATCGTCGGGCGAAACGACCACCGCGCCCAGTTCGGTCAACGCCTCTAACAGCAAAGCCATCGCCGCGACCGTATCGGTAAACACTTTCATGTGCGCGAAACTGGTTTCCTCTTTTTGCTTGCCCACGCGAATCTCGATGAGCTCGAATTCGCCGCCGCTGTCCATGATGCGATCCCACGCGCGCGGCAAGTTCCACGAGTCAATGATATGCCCTTCAAGGGTGATTTCTTCGGATATTGGTTTCATGGTTAAAAATTGAGAATCGGAAATCGGGAATTGAAAACTAACGTTTGACGATGACGGCGCTGCGTTATTTGCGTTTGACGTTTGACGCGCGCGGCGGTCGCAAGACGCCAAGCGGCAAGGCGCCGAACAACACCAACAGCAAGCCGTACAACCACGTCTCGCCTGCAAACGCCGCAATCGTATCCACAATTACTTGTACAAGCGCAATCAGGAAAATTGAAAAACCGGCGAGCAGCGGCGCCGCCAACATCAACGCAAAAAGTTGGCCGCTGCCGCGAAAATGAATCTTGCGAATGCGTCCAAACATGTACATGAACGCCGCGCCGATAACGCCCCACGCAAACGGCAGATAAAATGGCACGCCATTGAGGAACGCGATGGATTCCGACGGATAGGTCCACCAGCCCATTCGCAAACCCGTCGCGTCCACCGGCAACAGCAGCGCGGGCGTGAGCAAAAACATTAAATAACACATCGCGCGCAAATTTTGCTCGTCCGCCAAGAATTTGGCGATGGTATAGGCAAGATAAAAGAGCGCGGGATACACCATCACCCATACCGACGGCGCGGCGCCGATAGTCAAAAACGCGGCATCGAACGCTATTTGGCCCGTGACCACCAATAGACTCTGCAGCAGCAAAAAAAAGATATAGCCGATAAAAAACCACTGCTGCGCGAGGCGGCGTCCTTCCACGTTCCACGAATGATAAAAACAGGCGGCAAACAGCGCCACCGCCAAGAACTGCGCGACGAGCGTTGTATCCGACATGCTCAACGCCGTCCTTTGAGCGCCAAAACGATTGCCCACACCAATATCGGAGCAAACGCGAGCGCCACCGCGCCAACGCCTGCGCCGACGGCAGCCGTAATCAGCAGCGCGAGACATAGCAAGCCGATGGCGAGCAGAGGAAACGAAAGCGTTGCGAGATTCATATCGAATATAATACAAGAATGAGCGCCGAATGCCTAATGCGCGACGCGGTTCAAGACAAAACGGCGTTGGCGCATTGCGCTCTATTCATTCCTTTATGCTTTCTTTTGGCGAACTGCGAAAAAAATCGCTCGCGTGGCAGTTGGAAATCAGCGCGGTGGAAAAAATCTACGCGCTCGACTGGTTGCTCAAGGGCATCTTTGACCGCGCGGCGCTGCGCGATGCGTTGACGCTGCGCGGCGCGGCGGCGCTGGCGCACGCGTATTTTGAAAATTACCCGCGCGTCGCGGATGCGGATTTCGCGCGCGCGGCGCATTTGGACGATACAGTATTGGAACGCGAGCTCGACGCGGCGGCGGCGGACGCGGCGCGCGCGTCGGGCTTGCGATTCAAGCAGCGTAGTTTTCACTCGACTGAAGCGCGCATCGAATTCGCGGGCCCGCTCGGACGGCGCTCTGCCGCGCAACCGCTCATTGTCGCGCGTTTTGTAGCCGCACCGCCGCGCGTTGAACCGACTTTACGCCCGCTGCGGCACCCTTTTGGCGATGAATGTCAGGCGACCGTGCGCGCGATCGCGTTGGAAGAATTGGCGGCGGAGCGCATCGTTTTATATTCCCAAAAGCCCCGCGCGCGCGATGTTTACGATTTATGGTTCATCCTGACGCGCGGCGCGGACGCTTTGGACCTGCGCGCAACGCGCGCGTTGGCGCAGCGTTTTGCCGACGCAAAACACGTTGCGCTCTATTCCGATTTGGATGGAACGTACGCGCCGATGCTGGAGCGCGCGTGGGAAAACGCGCTCAAGCAAATTCAACCCCATCCTACGCTGGCGCAAGCGCGCGCGGACATTGCCCTCTGTTTAAAAGACTGACGCCGCGCCATTCGCTCTGCCAGCGCATTTTTACCCTCTTTTATAGCCGTCAACCTGCGACGGCGGCTTGCGCGCGCGGGTTGGCGCGCTTGCCAATCTCTCCGCGTTTTAATTGTAATCATTCTAACAGCAAAAAGATGTTTGCGGCTAGCCCTTTTGTGCATATAATATATCGCCTATGTTTGAAAGTCTCTCTGATAAACTCGAAGGCGTTTTCAAACGCCTTTCCGGCAAAGGCAAATTGACCGAAGCCGACGTGGATGTGGCGTTGCGCGAAGTGCGAATGGCGTTGCTCGAAGCGGACGTCAACTTGAAAGTCGTGCGCCAATTTCTCGAGCGCGTCCGCGCGCGCGCGATTGGCGCCGAAGTGATGCAATCGCTCACGCCCGCGCAAGCCGTCGTCAAAATCGTCAACGAAGAATTGATTGCGACGCTGGGCGAACCGGCAAAACTCGATTTAGCGGGCGCGGCGCCGCACACGATTATGCTCATCGGGCTGCAAGGGTCCGGCAAAACGACCACCGCCGCGAAACTCGCGCTGCACTTGCGTAAACAGGGACAGCGTTCGCTCATGGTCGCGGCGGATACGCGCCGCCCTGCCGCGATTCAGCAGTTACAAACACTCGGAAAACAACTTGATATTAACGTTTACGCGGTGGACCCGAAAACTCCGCCGCCGCAGATTTGCGCTGACGCGGTAAAGCATGCCACTGCGTCCGCTTACAGCGTCGTCATTCTAGACACCGCCGGACGGCTGCATATTGACGACGATTTGATGAAGGAGCTTGAACAGGTCAAGAGTCGCACGAATCCGCAAGAAACGATTTTGATTGTGGATTCAATGACCGGGCAAGAAGCGGTTCGCGTCGCGGATGAATTCAATAAACGCGTCGGGCTGACCGGTTTGATTTTGACCAAAGTGGATGGCGACGCGCGCGGCGGCGCGGCGCTTTCAGTGCGTTCCGTGACAGGCGTTCCAATCAAATTCCTCGGCGTCGGCGAAAAGCCGGACGCGTTGGAACCCTTTTATCCGGACCGACTCGCGTCGCGCATTCTCGGCATGGGCGATGTCCTCACGCTCATCGAGCGCGCGCAGCAAAATCTCGACCAAGAGCAGGCGCGCCAAGCCGCCGAAAAAATGCTCAAGGCGCAATTCACGCTCGAAGATTTTTTGCAGCAGATGCAGCAAATTAAAAAGTTGGGGCCGCTGACGCAAATCATGAGCATGATTCCGGGCTTTGCCCAAGTCGCCAAAGAAATTCCGGAAGAAGCGACGGAACAACAATTCAAGCGCATCGAAGCGATCATTCATTCCATGACGCCGCAGGAACGCCGCCAACCTGACGTTTTGAATGCGCGTCGCCGGCAACGCATCGCCGCCGGCAGCGGCACGACCGTGCAAGATGTGAACGAGCTGATGCGCGAGTTCAAGCAGATGCAAAAAATGATGCAGCAACTCAAGAGCGGCAAAGGACGTGGACTGCCGCGCTTTCCCGGCTTTCCGGGATTCGGATAAAAAATACACCAACCATTGTCAATCAGCCGCGCCGGACTATTCGCGATATGCCCAGCGCGCAGCAAAAGGAGAAACCGCAAGCCATGGCTACGAAAATCAAATTGACCCGCAAAGGCATGAAAAAACAACCCACCTACCGCGTGGTCATTCAGGAAGAACGCAGTAAACGCGACGGCAAGTTTATCGAGAATCTGGGCGTATATGACCCGCGCCAAAATCCGCCGCTGGTGCAACTCAAAGCGGACCGCGTCAACTATTGGCTCAAAGCCGGCGCTACACCAACCGATTCCGTCGGGCGCTTGCTCAAAATCGCGGGCATCACAGACAAATATTATCAACAACGCAAAAAGACCAATAGCGCGCCCGCCGACGCGAAAACAAGCGCCGCCGGTTGAGACCGCGCCGATTTGGCGGTCAATCCAGCGCGCACCCCAATCTTGTGTTTGACGCGCGTGACTAGTTTTGCAAGCGCTTGCCCGACCTCATCCGTCAAGCACAAAGTAAGAGAGAAAAAGCACTGTGAATATTCAAGAACTCGTCGAATACATCACCAAATCATTGGTGGACGATCCGGAACAAATCCACGTCAGGGTAATGGAAAATGCGCATACCGTGAACGTGGAGCTGCAGGTCGCGCCAAGCGATATGGGGCGCATCATCGGCAAAGGCGGGCGCGTTGTCAATTCGCTGCGCACGCTGGTGCGTATCGCCGCGGTGCGGCAGGGCAAACGCGCCACGCTCGAAATTTTGGACAGCAACGGCAACGTTAGTCATCCGAACGCGGCTTCATTGCATCACGCTTGATACGCTGTAGAGGCGAAGCGATTTCGGACGCGGCGATGAAACGCGCCCGCCGTGAATCGCTTCGCCTCCCCTCTCGCCTCATGTCCGACGACATTCAACCTTATCTCATTGTAGGCCAAGTCTTGAAACCGTGGGGTTTTCGCGGCGAAATTAAAATCAAGATTCTTTCGGATTACCCCGAACGCTTGCTCAAACATAAAACTTTATATGTGGGAACCCCGGCGCGCGCGTTCCAAGTCGAACACGCGCGTCTGCATTCCGGTTACGCGCTCTTTAAATTTGCGGGTTGCGAAACCGACGCCTCTGTCGCCAAACTGCGTGGCGCGCTGGTTCAGATTCCGCGTGAAGCGGCGGCGAAATTAAAAAAAGGGCAATATTATCATTATCAAATCATCGGACTAAATGTTGTCACGCTAAGCGGCGAACCACTCGGCGCGATTTCGCAAATTCTGGAAACCGGCGCCAACGATGTGTATATCGTCCACACGCCCAACGGCAAAGAAATTCTCCTCCCCGCGCTCAAAAGCGTCATCAAAAAAATTGACCTCGCCGCGCAGACCATGACGGTCGAACTGCTGCCTGGGCTGACCGACCTTTGAGGCGCGCCGCCAAAACACGTTTGACACCCCTTTACCCACGTGGTATTCTCGCGCTGTGACAGACATTCGTTATTTCATCGGTTTTAATCGCGTCAGCGGCATTGGTCCCGCCAAGCTGCAACGGCTGCGCGATTTTTTTGGCGCTTTGGAAACGGCGTGGCGCGCCGACGCGTTTGAGCTCGCGCGGGCGGGTCTCGATAAACGCGCGCTGGAAAATTTGTTGCGCGCGCGCCAAGAGTTGAATCTCGACGCCGAAGTGGAAAAAGCGCGGCGCGCCTGCGATGTCATTTTAACGTGGGATGATCCGCAATATCCGCGTCTGCTCCAAGAGATTCCGCAGCCCCCGCCGATTTTATATCTCAAAGGCGCTTTTGAAACTCAAGATGAATGGGCGCTCGCCATCGTCGGCACGCGTCACGCCAGCGCGTACGGCAAAGAAATCGCGCGCGCCTTTAGCATGGAATTGGCGCGCAATAAATTGACGATTGTAAGCGGCTTGGCGCGCGGCATTGACGCCGCCGCGCACATTGCCGCGCTCGATGCCGGCGGACGAACGATTGCGGCGCTGGGCAACGGCATTGACCAAATCTATCCGCCTGAACATGCGAAACTCGCGCGCATGATTGCGGAACGCGGCGCGCTCGTCAGTGATTATCCGATCGGCATGAAACCGGACGCGGCGAATTTTCCGCCGCGCAACCGTATCATCAGCGGATTGGCGCTCGGCACGCTGTTGGTCGAAGGGGACGAACAGAGCGGCGCGATGATTACGTGCGAGTTCGCGCTCGAACAAGACCGCGAAGTATTTGCGGTGCCGGGAAATATTTTTCGCAAAGAATCGCGCGGGCCCAATAAATTGATACGCGAAAGCCGCGCCAAACTCATCACGCGCGTCGAGGATATCTTGGAAGAGCTGAATCTGACAATGATTGCGGAAAAGCGACAGGCGCGCGCGATTATACCGTCGAACGAGACGGAAGCGACGTTATTGAAATATATTTCCGCCGACCCCGCGCATGTGGATGAAATCCATCAACAAAGCGGATTGCCGATCGCCCAAGTGACCGCGACGCTCGCGTTGATGGAGTTGAAAGGCATGGTCACGCAAACGAGCGGCATGAATTACACGCTGGCGCGTGAAGCCACAGAAAATTATTCTTGATTGCCGCGAGGTTTTTACGTTCATGGAACGATTCGTCGTCTTTTTAGAAAATAGCTCCAATCGCTTGCCGGGCCCCGGCAAGTTAATCTTGAGCGCGCTCATCAGCGATCGTCAAGCGTTGCGCGTTTTGGTTGCGTGTATGGCGTCCCTTTTGGCGGCGACGCTACAACCGCCGATTCTCTCGTTATCGGTGCCTGAATTGCAGCAAGGTTTGCGCGATCCCAACAGCGGCGTCCCCATTCAAATCGCGGCGGCGTATTTGCTGTTGGCGGTCCTCACTCTCGCCGGCGGCGTGAGCGGCGACCTATTCGGGCGCAAACGTTTTTTGCTCTTGGGTTTGGCGGGCATTCTGATAACCAATCTAGGGGGCATGTTTCTGTACGAAACATGGCTCTATCGCGCCATCCATGCGCTCAATCTGATTTCGAGCGTTTTGATTATGCCAATGACCGTCGCGCTGGTGACAGTGGCTTTTTCCGCCCAAGGCCGCCCCTTTGCGTATGGCGCGCTCTTTGCGTGTCAAGGTATCGGCATGGTATTAGCCGCTTCGCTCAATGGAATTTTCGCGCAGACCAATTTCATCTGGGTCGCGTTCATTCCCGCAATCGCCTTTGGCATAATCGCTATCCGCCTGGTGTTTCGTGATGCGACAGAGAGCCGCGCCCCCAAAACCACCTCGCGACACGATTTATTTTTAAATTTAGCGTGGGCGGCGGCAATCTTTGGTTTAGTTTATGGCTTGTTGGCGTACGGCGGCGGCATCACCGGGCGCAATATGTTCTTGATTATCGCGATTTGCGCTATCGGTTTCATCATCGGCTATCGCTGGGTCGCGCAACGGTTGGAAAAACAGACGAAACTGTACAATATTCGCGACATGTCATTTGCCATTTTCGCGGGTATCATGCTTTCGGTAGGACAAGGCGCGCTGTTTTTTCAAATCGGCGCGTTCTTTCAACAAATCCAAAATATTGGTCCTGTGCGCGCGGGGCTGCAACTTTTGCCGTACATTCTCGCCATGATGCTTGCGACCGTTTTTATCGCGCGCTTGGCGCTCATTTTTGACGCGCGCCGTATCATCACCGCCGGGCTGGCGTTAATGGGGCTCGGTTTGGCAAGCATGTTTTTCGTCCAAGTATCAACGCCCTATTGGCAGCTCATCATCCCCTTTAGCATTATCGGTTTTGGTCTCGGTCTCGCCGCGCCCGCCCGCACCACAGTCGTCTTGACCAACGCGACGCCGGGCATGACAGGCATGGCGGCAGGCGTCAACACCGCGGCTGGACAATCGGGCTTTACGCTCGGCATCCTCATTTCCAGTTATATGGTGACCTATTTTGCGGATATGGCGTTTTTGCGACAACTCGAACAAAATGGCGCCCCGGCTGCGGTCATCCAATCCGTCGCTGCCATTTTTCAGAAAACCTTTGCGAGCGCTATCTCGGGCAATTTGACCACCTTACCCGACGAAATCGCCAAACAAATCGTCATCGGTTTTAGCGATGCGTTCGCGGCAGGCATGGTCGTGACCTTTATACTACTCGCCATCGTTCTTTTAGCCGCCGCCATTGCGGTCTTGGTTGGAATGAACAAGGGTTTAAAAGCATCGCTGATTGACCAGCCGCTGTCGGAAATATCGCCGTCAAGCGAATCGAACGCGCTATAGCCGTCGGCGAAATGCAATCACCGCATTTCTGCTATAATGCAAGCGATTCAAAATGTCAAGCCATCTTTACGCTATCATTCTCGCCGGCGGCGTCGGCTCGCGCCTTTGGCCCCGCAGCCGTAAATTACAGCCCAAACAATTACTCGATTTGGTTTCGACGCGCACCATGCTGCAAGAGACCTACGATCGCATCGCGGCGCTAACGCCGCCCGAAAATGTTTTCGTCGTCACCAATCGCGAATATGTGGAACAGGTGCGCGCGCAACTGCCGGACGCGCCGCCCGCGCAAATCATCGGCGAACCGGAGGGGCGCGGCACCGCGCCGCCCGCCGCGCTCGTGGCGTTGCTGCTGCGCGAACGCGACCCGGACGCTATCACCATTATTTTGCCCGCCGATCATGTTATCCAAAAAACGCAATCGTTTGTGGATACCTTGCGCGCCGCCGCCGCATTAGCCAATCAAAAATATCTGGTCACGCTCGGCGTCACGCCTACCTATCCCGAGACCGGTTACGGTTACATCGAAGCGGGCGACGCCATCGCGCTCGACGGTCACGCCGCCTTCCACGCGCATCGTTTCCGCGAGAAACCGAATCTCGAAACGGCGCAAGAATTTCTCGAACGCGGCAATTTTTATTGGAACAGCGGCATTTTCATTTGGCGCGGCGACGCGATTTTGAACGCGTTCGCGCAGCACATGCCGCAAACCCTCGCGCAGCTGCAAAAAATCGTCGCCGCCGGTCTCGACGCGCCGACGTTTGACGCGGCTTGGCGCGCGCTGGAAAGTGAAACGTTGGATTTCGGCATTATGGAGCGCGCGGCGCGCGTGGCAATGACGCCGCTCGACGCGGGCTGGAACGATGTCGGCAGTTGGAGCGCGTTGTACGCCTTGATGCCGCACGACGCGCGCGAGAATGTCGTGCAGGGCAATCACATCGGCGTCCACACGCGCGCCTCGTTTATTTACGGCGAACGCCGTTTGATTGCCACCATCGGTTTGGAAAACATGATTGTAGTGGACACGGACGACGCGCTCTTGATTTGTCCGCAAGACCGCGCGCAAGAAGTGAAAAAAATCGTGGATGAATTAAAGCGCCGCCAAGCGCACGAATATTTGTAGGGTTTCCGATTTTTAATTTTCACGCGAAAAAAAACGACGCGCTCGCTTCGAGGCGTCGTTTTTTTATTCTGCGCGCTGCGCCGCGCGCTACGCCGTCGGAAAACGATTGCTGTGTTGTTCCCATCCAAAGCGCACGTACGCTTCGGGTCCAAACGCGTCGAGCCGCAGACCCAAAAGCGTCGCCGCGCGGCGCAGCCATGCTTGCGCGGCGCGCACATCGCGCCGCGCGTCGGCATGTTCAATAATGGCGTCGCCGTATTGGCACAAAACTTTTGTCGCCGTCGGCGCGTCCAAATCATTGTCGAGCGCGTGTTCAAATGCCGCGCGCGCGGCGGCGAAATCCATCGCGCCTCCTTCGCCGCCCGTCGCTTGCGCGGCTTGAATCAAATGCGCGCATTGCACGATACTCGCTTCCAAATCCGCATACGTAAATTCCCACGCCGCGCGATAATGATGCTTGGCTAGATAGAGCCGAATGGCGTCGGGCGTGTAGGTTTTCAACAAATCGGAAACCATCACGAGATTGCCCAACGACTTTGACATTTTTTCGCCCTGATAGCCCACCATCGCGGTGTGCATCCAAATCCGCGCGAAATAATCCTCGCCCGTAAAATTCACCATTTGCGCGATTTCGCATTCGTGATGCGGAAAGACCAAATCCGCGCCGCCGCCGTGAATTTCGATAATCGGTCCGAACGTTTTGTAATTCATCGCCGAACATTCGATATGCCAACCGGGTCGTCCGGGGCCCCACGGCGAAGCCCACGCGGGTTCGCCCGGCGCCTGCGCTTGCCACAACACAAAATCGAGCGGATCGCGTTTTTTCGGGTCGTCCGGGAAATTGCCGCGTTCATTGGCGACCGCGAGCATTTGCTCGCGCGGAATCCGCGAGAGCTGCCCAAACTTTTCGTACGCGTTCACATGAAAATAGACGCTGCCGCCGGATGCGTACGCAAAACCTTTGGCGATCAATGTTTGAGCGAACTCGATAATTTCGGACATCACGTCTGTCGCGCGCGGATAAAAATCGGGCGGGCGCGTATTTAACGCAATCATATCGCGGATAAAATGCGCGGTCCAATAATTGCCCAAATCGCGCCACGTCGTGCCGCGTTTCGGCGCCTCGCGAATCGTGTCGTCGTCAATATCGGTCACGTTCTCGGTGAAAATGACCTTGCCGCCTTGATATTCGAGATAGCGAATCAAAATGTCGAACGCGCAATAAGTCGCCGCGTGACCGAGATGCGTCGTATCGTACGGCGTGATGCCGCACACATACAGACGCGTCGTCTGCGCGCGCGGGTCGAATTCCTCCAACTGTCGCGAAAGAGTGTTGTACAGTTTCATGGAAAAAATTATATCACGAGAAAATGGCAAATCACGCCTTCCATGCCTCGTAATATCCTTCGGCGTCAAAATAAAACACTTGCGAAAGTTCGGCTTGAAAATCCGCGCCGGGCTGAAAGGCGGGCAGCGTTTCGAGACGATAAAACGCAAAGCGGTACCATGGTCTGCCCGCGAGCGTTGCCAGCGGCGGAATATCGTCAAGCGGTTTTTCATCGGGCCACGGCGCGTATTCGGTGAACGGCGGCAAAATGTGCGTGAACGCGATTTCATGATGATTCAACAAACGCTTTTGCCAGCGCGCCCATTTCGCCAATGACGCCTCCATCACCGTCGCGCCAAAATAACCCGCGCGCGCGTCGCCCTTTTTCAATAACGCCAAACCCTTTTCGACAAATAACAATAAACCTTGTTCCGTTTCGGGCGGATCGCAGACAAAGGTATCGAACGCGCCCAACAATTCGCGCGGTAGCGGCTTGGTCAAGTCTTGCTGTCGCGCCGTGATGGGCAAATTATTTTTTTGCGCGACTTCGCGAATATACGCGCCGATGCGCGCGTCAATTTCCAACACGGTCACGCTCTCCGCCAAGCCCGTCAACGCAATCGCTACGCTCGCCAAATCATCATCGCCCAAAGCTACGATGCGCGCGCCTTGCAAGTCGCCCAAGTGAATCATCAACGCGAGGCGGCGGAACAACGATTCGGGCGTCATCGCGCCTTGGTCAAATTCGGGATTTTCATCGCGCGGGCGCGCCGCGTAAATTTCCGCATAGCGGTCAAAAATATTTTGCAGCGCGCCCCAATCGGTTCCGCTGCCCGCGCAGCGCGGACAAGTCATGTTCGGCTCGGCGCGCGCGCGCAATTCATGCGCCAACGTTTTGCCGCGCGCGGTCAACGCGGTCTTGGCGCCCGCGAATTCGATATATTTCTGCGCTTGCAATTCGCGCAAGATATTGACCGCAAAGGGGAACGGAATGCGCGCGCGCGTGAACCAATCCCACGGCGCGTTTTCAGAAAGAATCGCGCTCAATACTTTTTTCACATCGCCTGGCGTAATATGGTCGGGCAATTTGGTTTGGAAGGATTGATATTCAGACATAAAACCTCGTGAATGAGAAATTGAGAATTGGAGATTGGAGATTAGAGATTAGAGATTAGAGATTAGAGATTGGCGGTACAGCGCGATCGCGCAATCGTACGATAATGTAATAGTGACGATTTGCGATTTGCGATTTGCGATACGCGCATTACATTTCCGGCACGACGTGCGTTCTCATTCTGCCGCGCGGAATTTTGATATATTCGGTGTCGCGCGGTTTAAAATGCGCTTCAAGCGCTTGGACAATCTTTTGCGGGTCCGCTTCGCCGCAGGTGAAAACGTCGAGCGCGACATAACCGAGCTCGGGCCACGCGTGCAAACTCAAATGCGATTCCGCGAGCAGCGCGATGGCGGAATATCCTTGCGGATAAAAACGGCGCACATTCAAATCAAGCAGCGTCGCGCGCGCGTCGCGCACCGCGACTTGAATCGCTTCCGCAAGCCCTTGTTCCGATTGCGCGTTTTCGCAATTCCAAAATTCCGCAATCACGTGCCGCCCCAACCCGTACTGCGCCTGCGCGGCGCGCTGCGCGGACGCGTCCAAAAAATCTTTGGGAATCGGAATCGGCGATTGCGTCTGACCGTTCGCCAGCACAAGCCACGCTTCCTCCAACGACTCGGCATCCTGATACAATTCATCGCGCGGATTCGAATCGTAATCCACCGGCGGCACGAATTCGCTCAACGTTTCAACGCGGAAAAACGAAGCGCGATACCACGGCGCGCGCGGCGGTTCGCGCATCGGCTCGAAATTGAGATTGACCGCGCCGCCCGCTTCATTTCCTTTGGCGTACACGCTGAACGGTTCGCTAATATGCGTAAAAACCAACGCGTGATTCTGGAGCAAATGACGTTCCCACAAATTCCATTTGTGCAGCGACGCTTCAATCAAAGTGACGCCAAAATAACCCGCGTGCGCGCCGCCGGGCTGGAGCATCGCCAACCCTTTTTCGACAAACAACAAAAGACCTTGAATCGTTTCCGACGGGTCGGTGACGAACGTATCAAAATGCGCGCGCAAATCGCCCGGCAATTTTTCGCGCGCGTCGTGTTGAATCACGCGCACATTCAACTGGCGCGTTTCGGCGAGATGTTGAATGAACGCGCACAAACGCGGATCAATTTCGACGACGACGATTTCGCGCGGCAGTCCGGTCAACGCGAGCGCGACGCTCAACAAATCATCGTCGCCCAAAAGCAAGATGCGTTTGCCCGCGACATCGCCTTGCGCGTACATGAACGCGAGTCGGCGAAAAACCGATTCCGCCGTCAACGCGCCCTGGTCATAGGTCGCTTCGGCGGGCGGACGCCGCGCCACGAGCGGCATAAATTGATGATACGCGTCGTGAAACAGTTCAAATTCAAAACCGCTGCCCGCGCACACCGAACACGTCGCCGATTCGCGCCGCGCCGCGTGAATGTCGCGCGCCCATTCCGCGCCCTGACGCGTAAGCAGCAACTGCGAGCCGTGAAATTCCAACATTCCATGGTCGCGCAGTTGCTGCAAGAGATTGACTAGATCGGCAAATGGCACGTTGGCGTGGCCCGCCACTTGCCATGCGTCTGAATATTCGAGTAACGCGCGCATAACGCGCGCAATATCGTCGCTGCCCGCGCGGATGGCGCGCGAGAGAACCGTCGTTTCCATTTACGCTTTATGATTTCAGATTTCAAATTCGCGGTAAAAGCGACCATCCTTTAACCCAAGATTTGAAACCCGCAATCTGAAATTATTTTTTGTTTCGTTTCAAATGTTTCCGCAAATCGTCCCATTCCAACGTATTCAATACGTCGTTTTTGGTCAGCCACGCGCGCCGCGCCATCGCGATGCCCCAATACAAATCGTCAAAGCCAGCGGGATTGTGCGCGTCGCTGTCAATCGTTAATTTGACGCCGCGCTCCATCGCGCGTCGCGCGTTTACATCGTTCAAATCCATACGTTCGCTCGAACCGTCAATTTCCAACAGCGTGCCGGTTTCCAACGCGACGCGATACACCTCTTCCAAATCCAACGCGCTCGGTTCGCGCGCGCCGATGAGTTGGCCCGTGGGATGTCCAAAAATATCTACGTAAGGATGGCGCAGCGCGCGCGTAACGCGCGCGGTGATTTTTTCGCGCGGCTGATTCAACGCGCTGTGCGTGGTCGCCAACACAATATCGTAACCCGCGAGCAAATCGTCGGGCAAATCGAGCGCGCCGTCCGCGCGAATTTCGACCTCGACGCTTTTGAGCACGCGAAACGCGCCGCCGTATTCGGCATTCAACGCGTCAATCTCTTTCCACTGCGCGCGCGTGCGCTTTGGGTCGAGGCCGCGCGCGACGCCAAGCCCTTGCGAATGATCGGTGATGGCGATATATTTCAAACCGCGCGCGCGCGCCCCCTCCGCCATTTCTCGAATCGTCGCGCTGCCGTCGCTCCATTTCGAATGACATTGCAAATCGCCCTTTAAATCGCTCAGTTGAATCAGGTTGGGCAATTTATTTTGCAGCGCGGCTTCGATTTCGCCGGACGCCTCGCGCAGTTCGGGCGGTATCCACGGCATGCCGATTGCGGCATATACTTGCGCTTCGTCCGCGCACAATATTTCTTTGCCGCTTTTTACGCGCGTGTAACTCCACTCGGACAAAGACAAGCCCTTTTTTAACGCTAGATCGCGGATACGGATATTGTGTTCGCGACTGCCCGTAAAATATTGCAGCGCGGTGCCCCAGCGTTGCGGCTCCAACACGCGCAAATCGGCTTGCATCCCATTGTGCGCGACGATGGACGCTTTCGTGTCGCCGCGCGCCAAGACCTCGCGCGCCTGCGACAATTTCACAAACGCGTCCAAAATTTTTTCCGGCGACCGCGACGCGACGAGTAAATCAATATCGCCAATCGTCGGGCGGAGCCGCCGCAAACTGCCCGCGGGCGAAATTTTTTCAATCGCTTTGCCGCACGCGCGTTCTAACCCATCCATCAATTCTTGAGCGAAATAAAACGCGACGGCGAGCCGCACCCGCGTCGTATGCGCGCCAAGCGTATTAAAGCCCTGTTTCAAATTGTCAATCGTTTTAGCGCCCAAGCCCGGCAAATTTTTATCTGGATTTTCGAGCGCCTGTTTCAAACCGTCGAGCGTGGTGATGTGAAATTCTTTCCAAAATTTCGCCGCCGTTTTGGGTCCAACGCCGGGAATGGCAAGCAAGTCCACCAATCCTTCGGGCAGCTGCGCGCGAATTTTTTCGTAATAACTCATCTGCCCCACGCGAAACAATTCGTCCAACTTGTCCGCAATCGCTGCGCCCACGCCGTCAATCGCGCGCAAGTTTGCCGCGTCGCCCGCCCAAAGTTCTTGCACCCCGCGCGACGAATGTTCAATCACGTCCGCCGCGCGTTGATACGCGATAATTTTGAAACGGTTTTCGCCCTGAATGGCGAGAATATCGCCGATGCGTTTCAGCAGCGCGGCGATTTCCTGATTCGACCAAAGACGCGCAGCCGCGACGGATTCGACTGATTCGGTTTTCGATTTTCGCTTTTGGGGCGCATCCCGTTTGGTCGGCTTGGCGTCTGCGCTTTTGCGCGGCATAGAACCTCTTTTCCCAAATAAAAAACATTTGCCTACCGAGAATTTAACTCGTCGCAATATCACATGACAAAAGAAACATTTTGTCTCTCTTGACCGCAACCATGCGTGAGCCGAAAATTCGGCGCGCAAATGTTTTTGAAATTCGCAAGCGATGCGAATCTATTATAAGCGCGCGGCGCGAAAATGCAATCATGCCTGGCGATTTCTAGGGCTGGCACAAAGTCAGGGAGCAGCCATTGTCATTTCGAATGCAATGAGAAATCTCGTTTGACGCGCAAGGTCGAGATTTCTCGCCTCCGCTCG
>JAJTXZ010000042.1 GCA_021463195.1 Anaerolineae bacterium | reverse complement strand
GCGCCGCTGCGCCGGCGCTGTGATGGTGGGCGGCGTGACGGTGGGCGGCGTGCCGCAGCCGATGATGCCAAGCAAAAGCGCCAGCGCGCCAAAAGCCAGCCGGTTTGAATAGCGCTGTTTGATAGAGACCTCCAAGGGAAACGGTTTTACGCGGGGCGATGCAAACGTGACGATTCTAGCACAGCAAAGCGGAATGCAAAAGTCGCAGTTTGGAGAAAATTCCTATTTGGTCTGGGGGAAAAGACCTTTCGGGTTTTCGGAAACCCGAAAGGTCCCATCTCTCGGACCAAATGGGAATTCGTTCTAGGAAATATAGCCCAAATCTTTCAAGCGTTCGATAACTTCTGCCTCTTCGTCTTGGGAATATCCTTCGCCCGTTGCGCGTTCTGCCGCCGCGCTGCCGCCGTACTCGACGGCGCGCGCGTCCGTGAAAAGCGCGCTCAAGACGCGCCCGTTCAGGTCAGGCGGCACGGGCAAATTCAGGGCGTGCAAAATCGTCGGCGCGAGGTCGGTGAGATTGGGCGATTGGAGACTGGAGCTTGGAACATTGGGGCGAATGTTTGGCCCGGCGGCGATAAAGATTCCATTCATGCGATGGGACGAGGAAACGCCGTAAGAGGGTTCAATGATTTTATTCGAGCCGAATTCAAAATCGCCGAACGCAATCGTTTCGAGATTTTTTGGCAGGAACAAAATATCGGGCGCGTCGGCTAAATGCGCGCCGCTGTAGATTTCTTCTTTTTTCCAAAGGTGTTCGACCAACGGCGCGCCGTCGGGCGTCTTTAGCGCGCGCAAATCGCGAATCAATTCATCGCGCAATGTATCATATTCGGCGCCGGGTTCGACGATGCCTTGCGGCTCGCGCCCGCGCAAGTTAATGTGAACTTCGCCGATGTAACCGATGGAATAGGCGCGTGTGTTTTGCCAATCTACATCGTTGAGCGAAAGGAAAAAACGTTTCAACATGCTGCGTCCGCTGCGGCGTTTGTCCATTGTGCGGCGTAATTTGCCCAAACCCATATTCAGCAACATGCTGTACGCGGCGCGCGGCGTCAAGCCCATCCGAAACGCGAAATTTTTGAGTTGCGACGCGGGCGTGTTTTTGATTTTTAAATAACCGCGCTGTTTCAAAAAATTATTGACGTACAAAAAATTGCGCAGCGGACCGTGCCCGTGGTCGGACATGACAAAAATCGTCGTGTCGCTCGGCAGCGTCGCGACGAGTTCGCCGATGCGCGCGTCAATGGCTTGATAAATGTCGCGGATGCCATGCTTGAATTTTGCCGCGTCCTCTTGCGCGTGTTCGTGGTGCGTCGCGTCATATGCCCACCACAAACCATGACACACTGTATCGGTTTCGGGAAAGACGAGAATACCCAAATCCCAATCGTATTTTCGCAAAAGATACGCGGCTGTGTTCGCGCGCTGTTGAATGGAATAACAGAGCGCAGCCAAGAAAATTTCGCCGCGCCCCTTGGAATACACTTCGTCGGAATAGACGATGTATTCGCCGACATTTTGCGCGATTTCATCTTTTAATTCGACGGGATAGGTGTAATTGGACGCGCCGCGCGGCGTCAACATGCCCGTCACCATCACGCCGTTCAATGGCGTCGGCGGCCAAGTGATTGGCACGCCCATAACGATGGATTTTTTACCCACGTCGCCCGCGATTTCCCACACCGCCTTGCCGTCGCGGTCGTGGCTGGAGATGGGTGTGAGGTCGTATGAATTTTTGCGCTGTCGCATAAAATCGAACAGACCGTGTCCGCCCGGGTTCTTGCCGGTCATGAACGAATTCCACGCCGACGCGGTGACCGGTGGCACCGTCGAAGCAAGTTCCGTCGCTGTCCCTTTGGCAATGAGCGCTTGGAGATTAGGCAAATAACCTTGCGCGATAAAAGGATGAATGAGGTCGAACGTCGCGCCGTCGAGGCCGATGATAAATACTTTGTTCATGAGTTTAGACTGGCTTGGCGCCAAGCCAGCGAATCAACTCGCGCAAGGCATGCACTTGGTGCGTCAGGCGCGGCTGGGCGGGGCGCGGCTGATGCTTGGGATTGTACCAACAGGTATCAATGCCAAAGCGCGCGCCGCCTTGCATATCCGAAGTCAGACTATCGCCAATGATTAGGACTTGGTCTTTGCGCGGGTGTCCCATGCGCGCGAACGCGTATTCGAATATTTCGGGCGCGGGTTTTGCTGCGCCAACCTCTTCGGAAATAATCAATTCGGAAATGTACGGCGCGAGCGCCGAGCGCGCTAGCCGCGTTCGCTGCACGCGCGTCATGCCGTTGGTGATGATGGCGAGGCGATAGGTTGTATGTAAAGCGTCCAGCGTTTCGCGCGCGTCGGGCGCAAGCGTCGTTTGTTCAGCGAGATGGTCAATATAGCGCTCGGCAAGCGTGGGTGGTTCGCGTTGTTGTAGCGCTTGGAATAATAGAGTAAAACGCTGCGCGCGGATTTGTTCGCCCGTGACCTCGCCTTTTTCAAAGCGCAGCCAAAGTTCGTGATTAAAGGCGCGATAGAGCGCGTGCGCGCGCGTGTCAAGCGGCAATTCAAATTCGCGAAACACCGCTTGCAGCGCGTTCACTTCGGCGCGCTGATAATCAAAAAGGGTATCGTCGGCGTCAAAGAGGAGCCAATGATAAGGGCGAGCCATGTTAGCGCGTCAATTCTCCGTATAGATTTTCTTGCATCAACGCGCGCGTCTCTTCCGCCGTATAACCGCTGCCGAGTAAATAATGCAATTTGGTTAGCGCCGCAATCGGCGTCATGTCCGCGCCGCTGATGACGCCGGCGCGTAATAATGCCGTGCCCGTCGCGTACGCGTCGAGTTTGACGGTCCCGCGCAGACACTGCGTGCAGTTTACAATGATGACGCCGCGCTGCGTCGCCGCCGCGAGCGCGTCAAGAAAAGTGTGGTCATTATTTGGCGCGTTGCCGGCGCCGTATGCTTCCAACACCAAACCTTGCAGCGGCGTTTGTAAAACATTATCGAGCAAAC
This sequence comes from Anaerolineae bacterium, assembly GCA_021463195.1. Taxonomy (GTDB): domain Bacteria; phylum Chloroflexota; class Anaerolineae; order UBA4142; family SHND01; genus SHND01. Next base: position 38,342 of record JAJTXZ010000042.1, on the reverse strand, counting down.
GCGCGGAAAAGCCGGGGAATAAACGCAGCGCGCCGACCGTCGCGTTCAATTCTGTCGGCGGTGGATTCAAGGGCGTCAACGCCGCGGGGCGCGTCAAGCCCCAATCAATGTGAATGTCAATTCCAACATTGCCGAGCGGCGGATAGTTGGGTGATTCGAACGCGTCGAATCCCGTCGCGTTTACTTTGGCCGTGCGACAGCCGCGCAAAAGTTTGTTGCCAAAATACAAACAGACTTCGGGAATGGGGTAATTGGCGGCGAGCAGCAGCGCGGTGATGATATTTTCGCGCGCATCGCTGCGTAGTTCGATTAGCGGGATTTGCGAACCGGTGAGAATAACGGGTTTGTTCAAGCCGTGCAGCAGAAATGGCAGCGCCGACGCGGTGTACGCCATTGTATCGGTGCCGTGCAAAATGACAAAGCCGTCGAACGCGTCATAGTGGTCGAAAATATCGCGCGCGATATCGAGCCATTCGCGTGGCGTCATGTTGGACGAATCGAGCAGCGGGTCGTATTCGCGCAACACGAATTCGGGCAGCGCCGCGTCCTTTAATTCGGGCATGGCGCGCAAAAATTTTTCCAGAAAACCGGGCGCAGGGGCGTACCCTTGACCGGTATGTAGCATTCCAATTGTGCCGCCCGTATAGGCGATGTAAATACGTTTAGCCATCCATTAACGTCACGTTCGATGTTTTTTTCATTGTTTGGCCATTGTCCGCTGCCGACGGGACGTTAGCTGCGTCTGTTGGCGGATTGACAACCGGCATCGGCGCGTCTTTGGAGCGGTCGCTCACGGGCCCCATCGTGAATGTCTTGACAATATCGCCTGTATAAATCGCGTTGGGTTTCACTTCGCAGCCGGCCCAACAGCCGACGCAGTTTTTAACTACCTTGCGCTGCGGTTCAATCTCTTTGCCAAACCACACTTGTTCCAATGTTTGTTTGCGTAGATTGCCGACGACATTCGGATAATACACGCAGGTCATTACGTCGCCGTTCGGCATGAGCCGCATGTGATTGTGAAGTTCGATACACTCGGGCTTGGGCGATTCGATGCCTCTGAGCAAACGATTTTTCAAGCCGTGCAAATAATAGCGCTGCACGAGCCATTCCGGCACATCGTGAATCGCGTCGCGACGGTCCAGTTGGTTAAAAATATATTGCAACTGTTCCGGCGTAAAGTCGCTGAGCGATACCGAACGCATATCCGGTTTTTCATTTTCTTTGGAGGTGTTTAAACGATACAGCGTGTAATGGTCTGTGGCAATCGCGTAATGTATCGGGACCGCGAGTTCATTCATCACCTCGCGCAGTGGTTCGATGTGATCCCAGTTGCGGTCGGAAATGGTCTGATTGACGCCGAGATAAAAACCGTACTGTTCGCGCAATTCCACCAGAGTCTTGAGTGTGCGCAGCGATTTATTGTACAAGCCGCGATAGCCGCGAATTTCGTCGTGGCGGTCGCCCACCGCGTCAATCGAAACTTTTAAATGCAATTTTTTCGAGCCGTGCGTTTTTATGAATTTGATGATGCGGTCGTACAGAACGCCGGCGGTCGTGATATGCACCACTGTTGGGTCGGTCACTTGGAGGATCGCGCCGACGAGTTGTTCGAAATCGGGCCGCAGGAACGGTTCGCCGCCGGTGAGACGCAGCGTATCGAGTTTTGGTATTTGTTTGAAAATGGCCGCCGCTTCCGCGGGCGTCATGTCGTCGTGGTCGGTTTTTTTCCAAACGTCGCACATGAAACAGCGCAAGTTGCAGCGCCATGTGACGATAAAAGTCACCATGCTGGGCAGCGTGAGGCGCCCGGCGCGATTATTGAGAATCGAAGTCGCGATATTACTGTAGGTGGATAATGCCATTTGAAGATTAGAATTTGGGATTGGAGCCGAGTGATTGTCACTTGCAATCGCGCGGCTCTAATCGCTAGTCTCGGTTTGTTGTCTACGCATGGCGCTCACCTGATCGGCGAGAATGCCGAACATGAATACCATAATCGCAGAGACGATCAAAATGACCGCGCCCGATGGAATATTCCAACGTCCGAGCGCGAAACTATCGAGCGCCCAGTACCCGATGCCGGCGAGAAATAACAGCGCGCTCGCGGGCAGAAAAACTTTCAAGGGGTCGAACAAGGCGATGATGCGAATAATCAGCAGCAGTGTATTGAATCCATCCGCCACGCGCACGCGGCTTTTGCCCGCCGCGCGCGGATGCACCGTAATCGGCACATACGCTACATTATATCCGTCTTGGAACATGGCAAGCGTTAAAGTTGTCGTAAAAGAAAAACCATTTGGCAGCAGATTTAAAAACCGCAAAGCGGTCTCAACCGGCAGCGCGCGAAAACCGCAATTCAAATCGGGAATATGCGTTTGCGCCAAATAGTTCGCCGTTTTGCCCAACAACCATTTGCCGGGTTTGCGAAGGGTTGGTGAACCGGCGCCCTTGGGTCTTACGCCAACCGCCATGTCGCTATCCGCCAGCGCGCGCGTCAATTTTTCAATGTCGTTTGGGTCGAATTGCCCATCCGCGTCAAAGGTGACGACAATGGCGCGCTCTGCCGCGCGAATGCCGGATTTGAGCGACGCGCCATAGCCGCGATTGCGCCGATGTCGAATCACCTGCGCGCCGCTCTCCGCGGCGACGCGCGCGGTTGCATCAGTTGAGCCATCATCCACCACAATCACTTGGGCGCCGCGCTGTCGCCACGTGTGTAAAGTTTGCAAGACCTGCGGCAAACTCTCTTGTTCGTTGAACGCGGGAATCACAAGCGCAATGTTGGCATATTCAGCCGTTTCGGTTTGGGACGCGGGCAATGGTTCAGCTGTAATCATTCAATCTCGCGAGCGTAATTTTTTTCGAGTTGCGATTCAAGCGGCGCGCTCGCTCTTGTTTTGATTTTTGCGCGCGACCACGTAGCGATGATGCGCCCACACGCTTTTGATTTGCCAAGGCAGCGGCGCGCGTTCTAGAAACGCGTATTTGTCCATCTGCGCCTTCAAAGTCGGTTTCTTGCCCAAATAATAATCCATTGAGCTCCACTGCCAGCCGTCGCCCTCGAAACGCGCTTGCATTTCTTTGGATTGAATGCCGAGCCGCCGCAAGACTTGGGCCGCGGGCATGACTGTATCGGGCCACGGCGGCACATCCAGCACGCCTTCGTCAATGATTTGACAGCCGCGCGCGCGCAAAATATTTTTTACGCGTCCAATGTCCGCCCAGGCTTCATCCACATAACGCGTAAAATCTTTTTCCAAAATATATTTTCGCATCAAATAACCGACCTGCGCGCGATTCGGCATCGCGATAAAAATCAGCTGGCGCGACACGCGTGTCATTTCCGCGACGAGTTTTTCGGGGTCAGTCAGATACCACAGCGCCGCCCAGTTCCATACAAGGTCGAAAGCATGATTTGAAAAAGGGAGCGTTGAGATGGGTGTCTGGAGACAAAAGATCGCGTCGAGTCCGAGTTCACCCCAAATGCGTCGAATCCCTGCAAGCCGTTCCGCGTTGTCGTCCACGAGCGTGACCGCTGCGCCATTGCGCGCGAGCAAGACAGAATTGATGCCGCTCACGCCCGCCATTCCATAAAGGGGCGCTTCGAGCGCGGTTTCGATGCGATGTTTGACGCGTAACGTTTCCAAAAAATCATTGAGCATCAAACGTTCGTACACCAAGCCGAGTCCTTCATTATAATCGGTCAGATATTTGCGCCAGCGTTCGGCGGGCGTTGGTTCGATGAAATGCTTTGCGGACATAAGCTAACTATATTCACATTGAATATTTTGTCGAAAAGCTACACAAAACTCACGACAAGTTTGCCCTCGTCCATTTTCGCTTTTTGCACTTCTAACGTCGCGAGCGCGCGCGGCAAAATCGTGTTGCGGCGAAAATTGCCGACGCTGATGGCGAGTTCATCGCCCGCGCGCGTGAGCTGCACGTCCGCTTTGGACGCGAACGGCAAATTTAGCTTTAACAAATAACCTTTGTCGTTTTTTACGATTTCTTGCGGACTGCCTTGATAAAAAACGCGTGTCGGGTCTGTCTCGGCGTACAAAATTCGCGCGACGCGTTGGAGCATCTTCAAGCCGACCACTTCTTGCTCCAAAAGCGGCGCCTTGAAAATCGGCACCGGCGCGAACGATTCCACAATCATTTGACCATAGCGCGCTTGCGCTTGTTTGAGCGCGGTAAAATATTCATCGGTGATGGAATCGGGCAGCACGCGGTTTGACACAATGAGGTCGCAGGCGAAACCATATAAATTGATATAAGTGAAGGTGCGCTGCGATTCTTTGATGACCATCTTTTCGGGATTCAAAACAATTCGCACCGACGAGGTTTGGGTGTCGCTCAACAATTTGTGCATCCGATCCAATTGTTGAATCAATTCTTTGATAGTGGCAAACACCTGGTCGTCGGGCATTGGAATATCGGTGAGACTGCGCATGAACGGCGACGCGAGCCGCATCGCCATGCGTTCCATGGGGAAAATATGCGTCAGATACCAGCGCGCGACTTCGGGCAGCGACAAAAGTTTCAACGTTTCGCCGGTCGGCGCGCAATCCACGATAATGACGTCGTATTTGCCCGATTCCGCCAGATACACAATTTGCAGCAGCGCGGCCAATTCTTCCATGCCGGGCAGAACGCTGACCTCATCCGCAATCAATTCATCCACGCCGCGCCATTGCAGAATGGAGCGGAAATACGCTTGCACTTTGCCCCAATATTTGTCCATCTGATACAACACATCAATTTCTTGACCCCATAATTTGGGCGCGAGCTCGACCGGTTCCTTGCCAATCGGCAAATCAAACGAATCGGCGAGTGAATGCGCGGCGTCGGTGGATAGCACAATCGTGCGATAACCCAATTCGGCGCAGCGCACGGCGGTGGCGGCGGCGACAGAGGTTTTGCCTACGCCGCCTTTGCCTGTATATAAAATAATTCGCATGTCTAATTTCTCTTTTCAGCGGCGCGCGGACGGAACGCCGCGCGCCAAACGGTTCATATTATACGTCGAATGCGGCAAAGCGTGATTTTGCGGCGCGTTCTGCGAGACGCGGCAAAAGTCGCCTTGCGCCGAAAGATGCGCGCGCGGACAATCGTGGATGGTCAAAAATTCAAGGCGTGTATGCCGCGTTGATGGCTTTTGACGTATTCGCCGCTCCTACTTATAATCGTTCAGTCGGAATAACGATGAAAGTTTATTTGCAAACGCTCGGCTGTAAATTAAACGAAAGCGAACTCGAAGCGTGGGCGCGCGATTTTGCCGCGCGCGGCGATGAGCTCGTAGATGACCCGCGTCTGGCGGAAACGATTGTGTTGAACACCTGCGCCGTCACCGCGCAAGCCGCGCGCAAATCGCGCAATCTCGCGCGTCAGCTGGCGCGCGCCAATGCGGACGCGCGGTTGGTGCTAACCGGCTGTTTTGCCACCATGTCGCCCGCGCAAGCGCAAAATCTGCCGAATGTGGCGTTCGTGGTGCCGAACGCCGACAAAGACCAGTTGGCGCGGTTGGCGGGCGAACGTTTGCGCCAACTCGATTTTCAAATCGCGGCGAATGGTTGTCGCGTGCCCGAAGCGACGAGCGGCGCGATTTTAGAACCCGCGTCGTCGCGCGTTGCCGCGTTGAATGACAAGTTGCGCACGCGCGCGTTTGTGAAAATCGAAGACGGCTGCAACATGTCCTGCGCGTATTGCATCATTCCGCTGGCGCGCGGCAGAGCGCGCAGTCGTCCGCAAAATGAAATCGTCGCTGAAATCAAACAGCTGGTTGACGCGGGTTATCAAGAAGTGATTTTGACCGGCGTGCAGATTTCCGATTATCGTTTGGCAGAGCGCGAAAACGGCGGCGGACGTTTGCGCGGTTTGAGCGCTTTGGTCCGCGCGCTTTTGCGCGAAACAAATTTGCCGCGTCTGCGTTTGACTTCGATTGCGCCGTGGGATTTGGACGCGGAACTGCTCGAACTGTTTTCGGACGCGCGCTTGTGTCGGCATTTACATTTGTCGCTGCAAAGCGGCAGCAGCGCGGTTCTGCGGCGAATGCGCCGCCCGTACAGCGCGGAACAGTTCGCGGACGCGGTTGAATTGGCGCGCGCGAAAATTTCCGCCGCCGCGATTACGACGGATGTGATTGTGGGTTTTCCCGGCGAAGCCGACGCGGAATTTCAAGAATCGCTTGATTTTGTCGAACGGATGAATTTTGCGCGCGTGCATGTTTTTCCGTATTCCGCGCGTGAAGGCACGGTGGCGGCGACATTGCCGCTGCCTGTGGACGAACGCGTCAAGGACGCGCGCCGCGACGCGATGCAGCGCGTCGCCGATGACGGTTTGCGCCGCTTTACGGAAAAATTCGTCGGGCAGACGCTAAATGTCTTGTACGAAGAAAACGCGTCGGGCGGCGACGAATGGTTGGGTTACACCGACAATTACATTCGCGTTACCACGCGCAGCCGCGAAAATTTGGGCAATCGTATTTTATCCACGCGTCTAAGCGAACGCGTTCAAGATGGCGCGCGCGGCGAGACGTTGTGATTTCAGATTGCGCTTTGCGAAAAAAAAGATATTGCTAAAGGACGCTTGTTTTTTATTTCATCGCTTTAAATTCCAATTTCCCAGCTCCAATTAAGTTTGATTATGCCTTGTTTATTTTGCAAAATCGTCGCGCGTGAATTGCCCGCTGAAATAGTTTATCAGGACGAACACGTGACCGCGTTCAAGGATTTGCATCCGCGCGCGCCGACGCACATTTTGATTATTCCCAACGCGCATCTTGTATCGGTAGACGACCTCGCCGATGAGGTTGCAGTGAACGCGGCGGCGCAATGTTTGCGCGTGGCGCGTGAAATCGCTAGGGCGCGCGGCTTGACGAACGGCTATCGTCTGGTGACCAATATTGGCGCGGACGCGGGGCAATCGGTGTTTCATTTGCATTTTCATTTGCTCGCCGGCAGACGCCTGAGTTGGCCGCCCGGATAGCGTAACATGAGCCAGCGTTCCATTAAATTGAATCAACGGCTGAATACGAAACAGAAAAAAATAATGCGCGTTAAATCTTGTTTAGCGTTTTAATCTCCGCGTCAACGGCGTTTCAAACTTTCGAGATTCTCGGCGATGACGTACATCGCCAGAATTTGCGAGTTTGAAAGGGGCTTTGGTGATTTGGCAAAGGCATTGGCATTTGCGTTGTTTTTTTGAACGCCTTGTTTTGCCGTTGAATTGTATTCGATGGTCTGCGCGCGCTGTCGGCGCGATTTCTATAAATGTATGATTCCTGAAAAATTCATCCGCAACTTTTCTATCGTCGCGCATGTGGACCATGGCAAGTCTACGCTGACCGACCGTTTGCTCGAAATCACCGGCACCATCGCTAAACGCGAGATGGTCGAGCAGGTGATGGACCAAATGGAGCTCGAGCGCGAAAAAGGCATCACCATCAAAGCGAAAGCGGTGCGGATGTTGTACACCGCGCGCGATGGCAACGAGTACGAATTGAATTTGATTGACACGCCCGGTCACGTTGATTTCACCTACGAAGTGTCGCGCGCGCTCGCGGCGTGCGAAGGCGCGATTTTGGTGGTGGATGCGACGCAAGGGGTCGAAGCGCAAACGCTTGCGAACATGTATCTCGCGCTCGAAAACAATCTCGTCATTATTCCGGTTATTAACAAGATTGATTTGCCCTCGGCGCGCCCGGATGAAATCGCGACGGATATTGAAAATCTGTTGAGTTTTCCCGCGCATGAGATTATTCGCGCGTCCGCCAAAGAAGGCGCCGGCATGGGCGATATTTTGGAAGCGATTGTGGCGCAAGTGCCGCCGCCGCGCGGCAAACCCGACGCGCCCGCCCGCGCGCTAGTTTTCGATTCGCATTACGACGCGTACAAAGGCGTGGTCGCGTACGTGCGCGTTGTGGATGGCGCGCTGCGCAAGGGCGACAAGCTGCGAATGATGTCCAACAACAAAGATATTGACGCGTTAGAGGTCGGCATCTTTCGCCCGAAATTGATTGCGGCGGATGATTTGAACGCGGGCGAAGTGGGTTATGTGGCGACGGGCTTGAAAAGCGTACGCGAAGTGCAGGTCGGCGATACGCTCACGCAGGCGGAGCGTCCCGCCGAATTTCCGCTGTCCGGTTTTCGGCCCGCCAAGCCGATGGTGTTCGCGGGCTTTTATCCCGTCGCGCCGAACGATTATCCGCTGCTGCGCGACGCGCTCGACAAATTGAAATTGAACGATGCCGCGTTGACGTACGAAGCGGAAACTTCCGCCGCGCTTGGTTTCGGTTTTCGCATCGGGTTTCTCGGCTTGCTCCACATGGAAATTATTCAAGAGCGTTTGGAGCGCGAATACGATTTGGATTTAATCGCGACGGCGCCGAGCGTGGAATATCATGTGTTGAAAACCAATGGCGAAATTGCGACGGTGGATAATCCCGCCGCGCTGCCCGAACCCGACGCGATTGAAGAAATCGAAGAGCCGTGGATGAAAGTGTCGGTCTTTACGCCCGCGCAATATATCGGCACGGTGATGGATTTGGCGCGCAATCGCCGCGGCGAACAGAGCAAACTCGAATATCTGGACCCGGAACGCGTGCGAATGGATTTTTTGCTGCCGCTGTCGGAATTGATTATTGATTTCTACGACCAGTTGAAATCGCGCACGCGCGGTTACGCTTCGATGGATTATCAATTCGACAGCTATCGCGCCGCGCCGCTGCAAAAAATGACGCTGCTGTTGAACGACGAACCGGTGGATGCGCTGGCGCTCATTGTGCATAAAGATTACGCGTATCAACGCGGCGCGGCGTTGGCAAGAAAATTAAAACAAGTGATTCCGTCGCAAATGTTCCCGGTGCCGATTCAAGCCGCGCTCGGCGGGCGCATTATCGCGCGCGAGACAATTCGCGCGATGCGCAAAGATGTGTTGGCGAAATGTTATGGCGGCGATATTACGCGCAAAAAGAAATTGTTAGAGAAACAAAAAAAGGGCAAAAAGCGCATGAAGCAGTTGGGCGCGGTGGAATTGCCGCAGGAAGCGTTTATGGCGGTGCTCAAATTGGGCGAAGAATAGCAAGCTCTTTGCCCGGACAAGCCAACATGAATCAATACAAAAATCTTAAACTGCATGCTGACGGGACGACGCTGACTGTCTCGCTCAATCGTCCGCAAGTGATGAACGCGATTTCGCCGGATTTGATGGACGATCTCGCCGCGTTGTGCGATGAATTGCAAGAGACGCCCGATATTCACGCCGTCATTTTGACCGGACACGGCAAGGGTTTTTCGTCGGGGCTCGATTTGAATATTTTTATGCAGCTGCTGGCGGATTGGACCCAAGACGATTTGCGCGGGATGATTCGGCGCTGGCAAGAGACGTTTAATAAACTCGAAGCGCTGCCGCAAATCACCATCGCCGCCGTAAATGGCGTCTGCATCGGCGCAGGGGTGGAAATGATTTTGGCGTGCGATTTTCGCATCGCGTCGTCGCGCGCGTCGTTGGCTCTGCCCGAAGTGAAATTTGGCATTTTGCCCGATCTCGGCGGGATTACGCGTTTGACGCGGCTGGTCGGACCGGCATGGGCTAAAGAAGTTATTTTGCGCGCGCGCAATGTCAGCGCGATGGAAGCGCTCCGCATCGGTTTGGTGAATCGCGTCGCCGACCCCGGCGACGTGCCCGGCATTGCGCGCAACTGGGCGCAGCAATTCGCCAAACTGCCGTTCAAAGCGTTGGCGCATTCCAAAAAATTAATCAACGCGACATTCGATACGCAATTAGCGCAAGCGCTCAAAGCGGCTGAATACGCGCAGCTGCAGTTGGTTGGTTCGGAAGAATTTGGCGCGGCAATCGCGCAAATGATGCAAGAACGCATGGCGGCCGTCGCGCCGGACAGCGAAGGATAACCCGCCGATTTTTTTTACGCGATAATTCGCAGGTCAGGCGTCGGCTGCCTGACCTCTTTTTTTGAAAGCGCGTGCAATGCAAAGATACATTCGTTATGGCGAATGGGTGGGGCTGGCGTTGATTCTCGTCGTCGCCGCGTATTTCCGTTGGAGCGGTTTGGCGTGGGACAATGGCTATCTGTTTCATCCCGACGAACGCCAAATCACGCTGGTTGTCTCGACGCTCGCGCTGCCCCATTCTCTTGACGAATTTTTTTCTCCCGCTAGCTCGCTCAATCCAAAATTTTTTGCGTACGGCTCGCTGCCGATTTATCTGCTACGCGTCTTGATTCCCGTGGCGCCGCCGACGCAGCTGGTCGGACCGTGGGCGGATGACCAACTCGCGCGGTGGGTCTTGTTTGGACGCTGGTTATCGGGATTATTTGATCTCGGCACAATTGCGCTGACCTATGCATTGGGGCGCCGTATGTACGGCGCGCGGATTGGCTTGTTCGCGGCGGCGTGTCTTGCCGTAACGGTTCTGCATATTCAGTTGGCGCATTTTTACGCGGTGGATACACTGCTCGCCTTTTTTACGCTGGCGACATTGTACGCGGCATTGCGCGTGGCGGAATCGCAAAACACGCGCGCGCCGCAAAGATGGTGGATCCTATGTGGCTTGGCGTTGGGGCTTGCGCTCGCGACTAAAATCACCGCCGCGCTGTTGGCGCTGCCCATTTTGTATGCGTGCGCGCGCGCCGTAAACGCGCCATCTTGGCGCTTTTCACGCGCGCGCGTTCAAGAAATTACGCGTCTAGTATGGCGCCCGTTTATAAAGATTCTCGGCGTCGCGCTATTGGCGTTTGCGGCGACGCAGCCGTACGCGCTGCTGGATGGCTATACCTTTGGGCGCGATGTGATACGCGAAACGCTTGTCGCGCGCGGCTGGTTGGATTATCCCTATACGCGACAGTTCAGCGGCGCGCTGCCGGTAGCGTATGCGGTGACGCAGAGCGCGCTGTGGGGCATGGGCTTGCCGTTGGGAATCTTTGCGTGGAGCGGCGGCGCGCTGTTTGTATGGCAGTGGCGGAAGACGCGCGCGTGGCGCGACGCTTTTTTATTGTCGTTCGCGCTGTTTTATTTTTTCACGATTGCGTTTCAGTATACCAAGTATTTGCGTTACCTGGCGCCGCTGTTGCCCGTGTTGTACATTATCGCCGCCTGCGCGTGGGCGCGCGTTTTGACAAGGCGCCGCGGGTTGGCGTATGCGTTGGGTTGCGTTGTGTTGAGCGCGTCGTTCCTGTATGCTGCCGCGTTCTCGCAAATCTATGCGCGCGAACATCCGTGGCTGACCGCGTCGCGTTGGATTTATGAAAACATTCCCGCCGGAAAAACTTTGGCGGTGGAAGAATGGGACGACGCGCTGCCGACGCAAATTCAAATTGACGGCGTTAAACATTTCGGTTCGGAATACAATCAAATCGTGTTGCGCCTGTACGACGATGATTCGGATGCCAAGCGCGCGGCGTTGGCGGACGCGTTGGCGCGCGCGGACGCGGTCGTGTTGGCGAGTCAACGCGCGTACGGCAGTCTTGGGCGCAATGGCGCGCGCTATCCGCTGACGACGCGGTATTATGAAAAATTGTTTGACGGCGCATTGGGATTCGAGCCGACGTTGACCGTGCGCAATGATCCGCAGCTTTTCGGTCTCTCAATTTGCGATGACCCGTTTGCGGGTTTGCCTTTTGACGCGGCGCGCGTACGCGCGTTATTGCCGTCGCAGGCGTGCGCGTGGAATTGGGGTTTTGCGGATGAAAGTTTTTCGGTGTACGACCATCCGCAGCCGATTGTATTTGAAAAAACGCGCGACTTGAGCGCGGCGGAAATTGACCAAGCGCTGCGCTAATTCAAACGCGCGCGCGGCAAAGCTAAAAAAACCCTTCGAGAGTTGTATCGTCAACCTCGAAGGTTTTTCGTTAGAATTGCGTCCAGAGATATTGATTGGTGACTTCGTGATGGAACATGATTTCGGCGCGTTTGATGCGCGTGCCAAGCGCCTTGGGGCAGCGTTCCGCCGCGGCGAGTTTTAATTCCGCGTACTTGGTAACAATATCATCGCCCAGCGCGTGACGCATATATTTGCTGGCGCTGAATTTCGCGACGGCGTCATAAATATTGTCCGGCAGATACCGTTTTTGCGCGCGGAGCGTCGGCGCGTTTTTCGCGAGCGGACCTTCGAGGCCGGTTTTTAGCAGCGTAAAGATTGCCATGTAAGGATTGGCGTCGGGAGCGATCGAACGCACTTCGATGCGCGCGGATTTGGCGTTGCCGATTGGAATACGCACCATCGAGCCGCGATCAATGGGCGAGGCTTTGATTTGATTCGGCGCTTCAAAATGCGGGTCGAGGCGGCGATACGAGTTGACGCTCGAGTTGAGCGCGAGACACAGTTGGTCGCCGCTGGTGAGCAGACGGTCCACAAAGTTCCACGCGAACTTGCTGAGATTTTCGGGGCCCTTGGGATCCCAAAATAGATTCTTGTCTTTGCGCGCGACGGAAAGATTGGTGTGCATGCCGTTGCCATTGACGCCGGTGACAGGTTTGGGCAAAAAGGACGCGGTCATATCGAGGCGGCTCGCGACTTGGCGACAAATCAATTTGTACAATTGAATTTGGTCGGCGCCGATAGCGGCTTCGGTATAGTTGTAATTCATTTCGAATTGCGACGGCGCGACTTCGGGATGATCTTTTTCATTGGCGAAACCCATCGCGCGCTGCACTTCGGCGGCGGTGTCAATAAAGATTCGCAGCGCGTCGCCGGGCAGCGAATGATAGTAACCGCCGGTGCTGACAAATTCAAAATGACCTTTTTCATAATACGCGCGTTCGGCGTCGCGCCCTTGAAAAAGGAAACCTTCGATTTCATTCGCGACATGACACACGGCGCCGTCGCGGTCCCACAATTCTTGCGAGAACGCTTTGAGCCGCGCGCGCATGTCCGCCGGATAAGAGGCGCCGTCGCGTTCTTGCACATCGCCAAAGACTAGCACTTTGCCGGGGCCAAAAAAATCAGCGGGAAGCCAATAAAAGGCATGCCAATCAATGCCGAGCCGTAAATCGGATTCGGCTTGACGCGAAAAACCGCGCACGGAAGAGCCGTCAAAAGTGAGATTGTCTGCGGACTGGAGCAAAAACTTTTTGTCATAGTCCAGCATGTGGAGGCGCCCTTCGAGGTCGGTAAAGCAGACTGTCACCGCTTTGATGCGTTTTTCGTCGGTGAGGTATTTGAGGCGTTCTTCACGCACCACATCGGGGGCGACGTGACCGATGCGTTGGGCTTTGGCGGCTAGATTCAGTTCTTCTAGCTCGGCGTACGGAATATCCAAAAAATCGCGCAGTTGAGCGCTCATAGCAGACTCCTTTATTGGAGCAATCCGTCATTGGCGCTCGTATGGTTTTTTTCACGTCACGGTGGGGTTGCGTTGATTATACGCAGCTTGCGTAAAATGCAAAAAAAAGTTTGGGCGCGGCGGCGGTTAACGCTTTGGAAAAACGCGTTCCGCCGCGGGGCGCGTTTCATGTTCGAGCCATTCCAAATAGCGCATGGCGTGCGCGAACGTTTCGCCGCACATTTCCCGCGTCGGGCGCAAACGCGCGCAGACCGCGGGACGTTCGGGCGCATCGAAAATGGCGCAGCGGTTATCATCCGTCAACTGCGCGCAGCGCACGCCCGCGGGCTTGCCGTTCGGCATTCCGGGGATGGGCGAAGAAATCGAAAGCGCAATGCAGCACGCGCCACAGCCAATGCGGCAATCCATAATTCTCGTTTCGTCTCTCCAAATATCCGCATTATAATAACGCCTCGCGCCGCGTCAAAAATGTTTGACCTTGCGCGTATGTTTGGAGCGACAATTTTTGCTAAAATCAAAACGGTTCTGGATTGGGGGCGTCATTACGATTGTGACGCTTGGGTTGGCGTTTCAGGGCATCCAATTCGATAAATTGCTGGAATCGTTCGCGCAGTTTAATTGGGTGTGGCTGCCGTTTTTGATTGCGGTTTTTATGCTCAGTTATGCGGGGCGCGCGTTCCGATGGCAGGCGTTGTTTCATCCCTATCAGCCGCGTTGGCTGCGCGTGTTTGACATGCTCAACATCGGTTATTTGTTGAACAATGTGACGCCGGCGCGCATCGGCGATCTCGCGCGCGCGTATTTGCTCGGCGCGCGCGAAAAGATTCCCGTCGCGCGCGCGCTGTCCACCGTTGTCGTCGAACGCGCGCTCGATGGTTTGACCGTCGTTTTATTTTTGTTGATCATGCTGCCGTTCACGCCGCGCGTGCCGGAAGAGTATGTGCGCGCCGCGCTGATTTTAGGCGCGGTGGGTTTGAGCGTCTTGTTTGCGCTGGCGATTATTTCCTATCAGCAAGCGCGCGGCATCGCGTTTTTGCAAAGACTCGCCAAGCCCTTTCCGTTTTTGCGGCGCGAAGGGTTGTGGCGTTTTGTCGAACAGCTCCTCGCGGGCTTTGCGGTGATTCGCGCGCCGCGCCCGCTGCTCAAGGCGATTTTTTGGTCCATCGAAGTTTGGTTTGTGGCATCGGTGTTGTCGTGGCTCACAATGCTTGCGATGGGTGTTGACGCGCCCTTGATTGCGGGGTTCTGGGTACAGGTCGCCACCGCGCTCGTTGTCACTGTCGCGGCGACGCCGGGACAGTTGGGCGCGTTTCATCTGACCGCCGTTTTTGTCATGACCACTCTTTTTGGCGCGGATAACAATCAGGCATTAGCGTACGCGTTCGTGATGCACGGACTCACTTATTTAATGTTGACGTTGTTGGGTATTATTTCTACGCTGCGCGAAGGAATTGATTTGGCGAAAATTCAGGAATTGGGCGCGTCGAATCACGCGATAGAATCCGCGCCATTCTCTGACGCCGATAACGCGACCCAAACCGCGTCGGAGGTGTCTTTGGAAAACGCTGACGGCGCGCCACCGCGCGCTCAAGCCCAAGCATCTGGCGCGTTGGACGCGTCTACGCCGTTGTCTGAAACAAAAGCGCGCGCGCGCGAATAACACGCGAAATCGCGCCGCAGACTTTGCCGTTGGATTCGTTTGACGGAGGCAAAACATGTCTGAGCAAGTGCGTTTGGTTGCTGTGATTGCTTTGGCTTGTAGCGCTTTGGAGAATTGGCGGCGCCGCGTTCCGGATGTCGCGCGGCTGCGGATGGGGTGGAAACAGCTGAGCGTCAAGTTCAGTTCCGCGCGCGGGACGCTGCTCGAACTGGGGGTGTTGGTTTTAGCGGCGGTGTGGATGAGCGCGCCGATTTTGAATTTTGATTCGCGTCTCGTGTCAGCTGGCGCGGATTATTTAATGACCATTCAATTCCACCATGTCTGGTCGCGCTGGAGCGAGTGCGGCGCGTGTTTTTTCTGGAACGGCGGATTGAATGGCGGGTCGCCCGCTTTCGCCGATCTATTTCCGAGTAGTCTGCATCCGCTCGTTATTTTTACTACGATGGGATGGGGCGTTCTGAACGGCAGCAAGCTAGCTCTTGTGGGCATTTTTTTTATGGCGGGCTTGGCGCAATGGTGGTTGGCGCGCGTGATGGGTCTGGGCTGGTTGGCGCGCCTGTGGGGTGGTTTGCTCGCGATTGTCGCGGGAAATATTGTGGGACGGATGCAGATGGGTTGGTTCGGTGTAGCTTTGGCAACCGCATCCGCCGCGCTCGTTTTTCCGCCGCTCGTGCAGGTGGCTGGGAGCGCTTCGCGGCGCGCCGCGATTTTATTGGGCATCGTGTTCGCGTGCGCGCTCGTCGCCGGCCAAGGTTATATTCAATTTGGCTTGCTGCTTGTGCTGCCGCTGACTCTTGTGCTATTGCCATGGGGTGAACCGAATTTTTGGTTGGTCGTGCGACGTTATACTTTGGCGGGTGGCTTGGCGTTCCTTTTGAGCGCGCCGTTGCTCTTGCCCTTTTTGATGAATGCTTCGCAAATGACCAAAGCGGCGGACGTGAATTTGGGCGGCATTCAGTCCTTTACGTTTATTCCCTTGAGTTTTGTGGTAAACAATGCGCGGTTTTATGGGACCGAAATTCTTGGCATGATTAGATTTCCCGCTTTGTACACAAACTATATCGGCTGGCTCGCGGCGCTCTTGGCTTTGGTCGGCGTCCGCATGGCGCGCCCCGGTCAGGAAACGCGTGTAATGCTTTTTTTGCTTTTGACCGCGATGGCTGCGATTCTCGCCGCGAGTTTAGAGCCGCGTCAATTTCTGATTCACCTGTTCCCGAAATCCGGATTTGATTATCAGATTATGAGTTTACGCAGCTCGCCCGTCATTGCCGGCTTGGCTGTCTTGCCCATTGTGGGCTTGGCGACGTTGGGGGTGGACCGTTTGTACGCCCGTCTGAATATTCATTTGCAACTTGCCTTTCAGGGGACGCGCGCGCTGCGCGCGTTGACTTTGCCGCTGAATTGGCTGCTCGTGCCGATATTGCTTTGGGGGGTATGGAATGTCACGCAGGTGACGCGTGGTTGGTTATATCCTGCCACACTGCTGCCGACGGTTGCGCGCGTGATTGACGCGCTCAAAACGCCAACTTTGGAATGGGCCAATTTTCCATGGGGCGAACCCGCTTATTTGGAGGCGGCAATGGCAAAAGGTTTGAAAATCTCATCCTATCCGTTTGCTTGGGGGTGGAAAGATCGCCCTGCGCCCGAACCGCTCGTTGCCGCAGAAAATAAATGGACGCCCGAAAATATGACTGCAAGCGGAATGGTTCCGAACGAAGACGCGGTGAAAATGTATCGCGCATCGTCCGAGCGCGAATATGCGCGCGTATTGCTCGATTCGGGCGATACAGCTATTTGCGCGGCGCGCGGCGCGGCGGGCGATATTGACGTGCATTGCGAAATGACTCGGGCGGGAACATTGACGGTCAAAGAAAATAATTGGCCCGGATGGGGAGCTGCCGTTGACGGTAAATTCGCGGCGCTCGGCTCTGGACAATGGCTCAATGTAGCTCTGCCGGCGGGCGCGCATGACATTCAACTGCGCTATCGTCCGTGGGAAGGGATTCTTGGGTTTATTCTGTTTGGTTTGGGTTGTGTAATGTGCGTCTATTTGTGGCGCCAAGCTGACCTGACCAATGATGGTGCGCCCGTTCCGCCATCCCGCGCCGCCGTGCTAGAGCGAATTCCTGTTTGGTCCAAGGTAAAAGACCCTTTGGGTTTTCGGAAACCCCAAGGGTCTGTCCCCTAAATCAAATCGGAAACTGGTCTAGATTCTTGATGGAGTTGCGCTTGA
This sequence comes from Anaerolineae bacterium, assembly GCA_021463195.1. GTDB lineage: Bacteria > Chloroflexota > Anaerolineae > UBA4142 > SHND01 > SHND01. The sequence goes on along the minus strand of JAJTXZ010000042.1, from coordinate 21,146 downwards.
AGCTACTTGTTACCTTAACGTACTATTATCCACATTGGACAGGTCTGACCGCGTACGCGCAGCGTTTGGCAGAAGGATTGGCGAAACGCGGGCATCAAATTACGGTTCTCACGGCGCAATTCAAATCAACTTTGGCGCGTGAAGAAATACATAACGGCGTGCGGATTGTGCGCCTGCCGACGGCGCTGCACCTGAGCCGCGGCGTGATTATGCCCGGCTTTATTCCGACGCTGAATCGGCTGGCTAAAGAAAATGATTTGCTCCAAGTGCATACGCCGATGTTGGAAACGAATTTTGTCACGCGCATCGGTTTATGGCAGCATAAACCGACAGTCATAACGCATCACGGCGATTTGGTCATGCCCAAAAAGAATTCTGACCAAATGATTGAACGCGTCATGACCGCGCTGATGACGCAAGGCGAACGCGAGGCGACGCGCATTACCGTTCACAGCTGCGATTATGCCGCGCACAGCAAATTTCTTTCGCCGTTTCGTTCCAAACTCGATTGCATCTATCCGCCCGTCGAAATTCCCGAACCGCAGCCGGCGGTCGTCGCGCAATGGCGCGCGGATTTGGGGCTAACGCAAAATAAACTTGTCGGTTTCGCCGGACGCTTTGTCGAAGAAAAAGGCTTTGATTATTTATTGCAGGCGATTCCGCGTGTGCGCGCGAAAATTCCGAACGTGAAATTTGTGTACGCGGGCGAAATCAATGTGGTGTACGAACGCTTTTTCGACAAATGGAAATATTTGGTGGAACAGGAACGCGACAGCATCGTGACGCTGGGGCTGCTGCTCGACCCGCAGCGGCTCGCGAATTTTTATGCCATGAACGATGTGTTTGCGCTGCCGAGCCGCACGGATTGTTTTCCGAGCGTGCAAATCGAAGCCATGTTGTCCGGCGCGCCCGTTGTCGCCACCGATATTCCCGGCGCGCGCGAAGTGGTGCGCGTGACGGGCATGGGTAAACTCGTCGCGCCGCGCGATCCGCAAGCGCTGGCGGATGGGCTGGTCGAGGTCTTGACGCGACGCGACGCGTACATGAAAACGCGCGCGCAAATTCGCGCGATTTTCAACACCGCGAAAACGTTGGACGAGTACGAAAAATTATTCGAAACGCTGATAACCCAAAATGAGCATTGACCAAGCGCGCCTACTGCGCCTTTTGCAAAATGAAGCCGACATGGGTTTCAAACGCCGCGTGCGTTATCTATTTCGCGCGCTCGATTTTCAACCGATGGACCGGGTGTTGGACGCGGGCTGCGGACGCGGTTTTTTTATGAAATATGTGACCGAACTCGCGCCGTGTCGTTATTTTGGCGTGGACTTGGACTTTGAACATTTGGAAATCGCGCTCCGCCAAAATCGCGCGCGCGGCGCAAGCGTGGCGCGCAGTCTGATTGAACCGCTGCCGTTTGCCGACGATACTTTTGACAAAATCATTTTCAGCGAAGTGCTGGAACATTTGCCGGATGATTGGGGCGGCTTGAATGAAATCAAGCGCGTGTTAAAGCCGGGCGGCTTGTTATTTCTCACTGTGCCGAATCACAATTATCCGTTTTGGTGGGATCCCATCAACAAATCGCTCGAAACCGTCTTTCACACGCACATTCAACATGGCGCGTTCGCGGGCATTTGGGCGAATCACGAACGCCTGTATTATCCCGACGAAATCAAGGCGTTGGTGGCGCGCGCGGGTTTTGAACTCAGAGGGTTTTATCCGATTCTGCATTATTGTTTTCCGTTCGCGCACAATCTGGTGTACGGTTTGGGCAAGCCGTTGTTTGAAAAAGGCATGTTGCCCGAAAATATGCGCGCGGCGGCGGACCGTTTCGGCGGCGAAACCGCGCCGTCAAGCGCGCTGAATCCGGTGCGGCTCGGGTTGAATTTGTTCAACTGGATTGACCAATTCAATGAAGATTTGCCCGAAAATACTTCATTCATGATTAATGCGCTGCTGCTCCGCAAACCCTAAATAAATTTCATGGCGCATGTTCGCGTACGTCTAACCTCTGTCCATCGTCACGAATGGATTACCCTCACGCTATTCACGTTTGGGTTGTTCCTGGCGTTTCTGACGCAGCGCGTCATTTATGACAATGGCGCGTCGCTCGCCGCCGGACTTGTTTATGTCTGCGCGCTCTTGTTGCTTGGCGCCGCGTACGCGCGCGCGGACTCTGCGTTCGCGCTGGTCGCCCGTGCGCCTTGGGTTGAACCGCCGCCGGCGCGCGTCGCAAATTCCGCGCGTTGGTTATTTGCGCTTCCCGCGTTCGTGTTTGCGCTGATTGCGTTTTTTGAAGCGCGCCCCAATGTATTTACGCCGCTCGGCGTTTCCGCGTGGGCGACGAGTCTCGTCCTCTTTATCGGCGCGTTCTGGGAAGGTTCGCCGCGCCACGCTTGGAATCGCGCCCGCGCGAAAATCGCCGCATTGGCGCGGCGCGACCCACGCGGACGACGCGCGCGCTGGCTGTGCCTCGCGCTGTTGGGCATCATGGCTCTCGGCGCGTTTTTTTATTTTTATCGGCTCGACGCGCTGCCCGCCGAAATGACGAGCGATCACGCGGAAAAGATTTTGGACACGTACGATATTTTGCATGGCGAATTTTCCGTTTTTTTCGAGCGCAACACAGGACGCGAACCGTTGCAATTTTATCTGAACGCGTTGGTCGTGTGGCTCGGTCTCGCGCCGTTGGATATGCTCGCGTTAAAAATCGTCGGCGCGGGCGCCGGTGTATTGACGCTGCCGGCGCTGTTTTTGCTCGCGCGTGAAATGTTTGACGATGAAGTGGGTTTGTTCGCCGCGTTCTTGGGCGCGGTCAGCATTTTTCCTGTCGCCATTGCGCGCATCGGATTGCGCTATCCGCTGGCGCCGCTGTTTGTCGCGTGGACGTTGTTTTTCTTGCTGCGCGCGCTGCGGCGACAATCGCGCAATGATTTTCTAAGCGCGGGCGTCTTGCTGGGCATCGGCTTGAACGGCTATAGCCCGTTTCGCGTCGTGGTCGGATTGGTTCTGGCGTGGCTCGCGCTGTGGTGGTTGTTTGGGTTTGTGCCTGCCGCGCGCGCGGGGCGGTTCATCAAAAATTCGGCGGCGCTGTTTGGCGCGGCGCTGCTCGTGTTTACGCCGTTGCTCGGTTACATTTCGACGCATCCCGATATGTTTGCGTACCGGATGGCGACGCGTTTGACTTCGCTTGAAACGCCGGTGCTTGGAAATCCGTTCTGGATTTTTTTGGATAATAATTGGCGCGCGCTGCAAATGTTTAATGTGCGCGGCGATGTGGTGTGGGTGAATTCGCTGCCCAACGCGCCGGCGGTGGATTTTTGGTTGGGCGCGTGTTTAGCGGCAGGCGCGTTGTACGCGCTCTATCGCTTGACGCGGTTCCGCGAATATCCGTTCGCGTTAATTTTTAGCGCGGTCTTTATTTTGCTATTGCCGTCCACGCTCGCGTTCGCGTTTCCCGAAGAAAATCCGAGCGTGGTGCGCGCGGGTGGCGTCGCGCCATTGGTGATGTTGCTCGCCGCGCTGCCGTTGGCGTGGGGACGCAAATTGTTCGCGCAAGTCGGTTCACCCAACTTGGGCGCGTTTTTGGTCGGCGTCATTTTGGTCGGCGTGACGCTGACGAATTTCGGTTTGTATTTCGAGCGTTATGACGAACAGTACCGCCGCGCGGCGTGGAATTCAACTGAAATCGCTGACGCGCTGCGCGCCTTTGCGACGCGACAAAATGATTGGGAACATCTTTACGTCGTTTCCGCGCCGCATTGGGTGGATTATCGCGCGGTGGGCATTCATCTCGGCAATTTCGATTTTCACGACCATCTGGTCGAAAATGCGGCGCAATTTGAAGCGCAGGCGCGCGATCCCGCGTCCAAGTTGTATGTGTTGAAAAATCAAGATGATGAATCGTTGGCGCTGCTCAGGCGCTTGTATCCCGATGGGCTGGCGACGCCGGTAATTTCTCGAACCCCCGGACGCGATTTCGTCGCGTTTTTTACGCAGAGACCGTAAGAATGCTTGTGTTATAATTTATCGCTTGAATTTCAAGATGAATCGCCGCATTCTTTTGCCGCTGGCAATGCTATCGCTCGGATTGCTTATTGGCGCGCTTGTCGGTCGCTGGCTCATGCCCGACCGCTATGGGCTGCTGACGATGGTTTTGCTTGTGTTTGGCGGTATGCTTACGGGCGCCGCGTTAATGCGCGTAACGAGCGCGCGCTTTGGGCCCAAGACGGCTGAATCTACGGATGCCGTATCTGTGGTGAACGCGCCGCCCCAAGCCCGGTCTCGCCAATGGCAACTTGGCTCAAGCCGCTTTTCGATTCGTTACGATAATGAATGGTGGGAACGGACGAGCGCGGAGCTGCGTTCAAGCGCCGATGCCGGGAGCGGTTCATTTCGCTTGGCGGTCGGTTGTCTTTTGGGCGCGGTGATTTTGGCGTTGTACGGACAGTTCGCGTTTAGCGGCGAAAAAAGTTGGGCGTTGGGGTTGTACGCCTATCTTGTTTCCATTTTTTGTTTTGCGCTATTGACGCTTTTGTTCGACCAGCCCGCCGCGTCGAATGTTTCTGACGGACATGTGGCAAACGAAACGCTTGATTCGCCGCGGCGCAGTCGCGGGCGGATGGCGCTTGTCATAGTTGCCGCGCTCGGCGCGTTAAGCGTGACGGTGGTGGGCGCGACGACTGCATGGAACGCGCCGCAGACGGGAAATATTTTTTTGTGGTTTGGCGTGATTGCCTTGTACGCGCTCGCGTTTGCGCCATGGGCGCGGTTGACGCGTTGGTTGCGCGCGCGCGATACGCGCTGGATTCGTTCGCTCGCGCAAGCGATGTGGCAGCGCCGCGTAGAACTGTGTTTGCTCGCGGCGATTCTGGCGGTCGCGTTCGTCGCGCGTTATTGGCGGCTGGCATGGATTCCCGGTATTTTCGGCGGCGATGAAGGCGAGATGGGCAATGAGGCGCTGCAAATTCTAAACGGCGAATTGAAAAACCCGTTTATCACGGGCTGGTTGTCTCACGCGACCCTTTATTTTTTTGTCCAATCTTTTTCTTTGCGTCTCATCGGCGCGACGGTGTATGGTCTGCGTTTGGTCAGCGTAGTTGGCGGAACGCTCAGCGTTTTCATCGCCTATCTTTTGATTCGGCGCCTGTTTAATACGCGGCTCGCGCTCATCACCGCGGCGCTCTTGGCGGTTTACAATTTTCATATTCACTATAGTCGGCTCGCGTTGAACAATATTTTTGACGCGGTGTTTGCGCCGTTGGTTTTACTGCTGGTGTACGCGGGTTTGGAATCGCGTCGCGCCGCGTATTTCGCGGCGGCGGGCCTCGCGATGGGGTTGGCGATTTATTTCTATCACGGCGCGCGGCTGATTCCAATCATTGTGGGCGTCTTTGCGCTCTATTTATTTTTTACCGAGCGCGAACTGATTTGGAAAAATTTATTGAATTTTGTTTGGCTCGCTCTCGGCGCGTTGATTGTCGCTGGCCCCTTGCTGTATTTCTTTTATTTGCATCCGAATGATTTTATGGCGCGTCTTTCGCAGCGCGGCATTTTTCAATCGGGTTGGTTTGAAAAACAAATCGAAGGCGGACGGACGGGCGCCCAAGTTTTATTGGAACAGCTGCGCCGTTCTTTTTTGGCGTTCAATGCTGTGCCTGACCCGACAAATTGGTTTGGCACGGGCATGCCGCTGCTTGATCCGCTCTCGGGCATGTTTTTTGTTTTCGGCGCGGCGTACAGCGGAATACAGTGGCGCAAAAAGAATTATGCGTTGCTTTTGATTTGGCTGACGCTGGGCGTGTTTTTCGGCAGCACGCTCTTGGAAAATCCCCCGACGAGTCCTAGCTTTATTATCGTTAGCGTGCCAGCGATTTTTTTTGTGGCGTTGGGTTTGGATAAATTGATTGAACTGGCGGCGCGCGTTCTGCGGCCATTGGCGCGCGTGCGTTGGCAGGTGGCGGCGTTGTTTGTGGCGCTATTTGCCGCGTGGAACTTGGGCTTTTATTTTCTGGAATATACGCCGCGTTATTCGTACGGCGGCGAACCGAACTGGGTGGCGGGCGAACTCGTCAAGTATCTGCAGGGACGCAGCGACAAGTATCACGTTTATTTTGTCGCGCCGCCGTACATTTATTTGGGCATCGGCTCGCGGAAATTCATGCTGCCGAATTTAAAAGGCGAAGATGTGTTAGAGCCGATTCGGAGCGCGGAGGATTTGGAATTTGTTCGGCGCGCGCGTCCCGCGTTATTTGTCTTTGTGCCGGCGCGCGAGAATGAATTTCCGATTGTGCAGCAGACCTTTCCCGATGGGCAGGTGATTCGCTTTGATAAACCCGATGGGAAATTGTTATTTTTTATCTATCAAGTCAACACGCCTTAATCTGGCTTTCACGTGCTGCGGATAGAATCTGAAAATTATCGGACTGGATTTTTCTCGGACTATTCCATGAATTTACCGAATGTTGACAATGCGCACGCGGACGCGCGCGCGGAAACCGCGCTGCCGCCAGAGAACGGCGCGGCGCTCGAACACGCGCGCGCATGGTTTGTCAAAAATCATGTCGCCATTTTGCTGACCCTTATTTTGGTGTTGGCGGCGTTTTTGCGTTTTCCCGCGCTCGAGTTTACGCCCGATAAAGAAAATCCCGAGCAAACCGTCTTGACGTTTCGTTCGTGGGACGGCGACCAACATTTGCATCCCGACGAACGTTTTTTGACCATGGTTTCGTCGGCGATTCGCTTGCCCTCTTCCATCGGCGAATATTTTGACACCGACAAATCGCCGATGAATCCGTACAACAATAATTTCGGCTCGTTCGTGTACGGCACCGCGCCGTTGTTTATCGTGCGCGTCGCGGCGGAATGGGCGCACATGACCGACTATTGGAATATTCACATGGTCGGGCGCATTCTGTCCGCGTTCTTTGATTTGTTCACTTGCGCGATGGTCTTTTTTATCGGGCGGCGCCTGTTTAACGCGCAAGTCGGTTTATTCGCCGCGCTGCTGTACGCGCTCGCGGTTTTGCCGATTCAAGAAGCGCATTTCTTTACAGTGGATTCATTCGGCAACGTGCCGATTGCGCTCGCGTTCTGGTTCACGCTTGACATTGCGGAAGGAAAACGCGGCTGGTGGGCGTATCTCTGGACGGGGATGGCGTTTGGTTTGGCGGTCGCGTCGCGCATCAATTTCGCGACGTTCGCGGCGATCATTGTATTGGCGGCGCTGCTGCGTTTGGCGACCTTGTTGAATCCAATCAAACGCGTCGCCTGGGCGCCGCAAAACGATGCGGTCGCGAATGACGAACAAGCCGCGATAGACCAACAAGAATTGTCCGCGCGCAGTGAACTGTCGGTGGATAGCGGCGCGCAATCCGCCGCGCGGATAATTAACATTGGCCCGCTCGTGATTGAAATTGAATCGCCCAAGTCGTCCGATCGGATGCCCGCCGATCAAGCCGAGCGCGCGAATTTTTGGAACGCGCTTGGGTTTGTGATGATGGGCTTGGGTTTGGCGGCGCTCGCTTCGCTGTTGGTCTTTCGCGTCGCGCAGCCGTACGCGTTCAAGGGTTTGTTTTCATTGAATCCGAAATGGCTCGACGATATGAAATTTATCAGCGAGCTCATTAGCGGACAGATTGATTATCCGCCGAGCCATCAATGGACGGGGCGCGCGGCGTATCTTTTTCCGCTATACAATATTTTCAATTACGGATTGGGTTTTCCTTTTGCGCTTGCCGCGCTCGGCGGTTTCATTGTGGGCGTGTACGAAATTTTGCGTTACCGCAAATGGAATCATCTGTTGATGGCGCTATGGGTCGGCGGATTCTTTTTGTATCTCGGACAGCAGTTTGTGCTTGTCATACGTTACTATTTGCCGCTGTATCCCTTTTTCGCCATCTATGCGGCTTTTTTCATTTATTGGTTGTGGGGTCACGCGGGCGCATTGCGCGCGCCGTGGCGCATCGCGGCGCGCGTGGCGACGACAGCGTTCATCGTCATCGTTCTTGGCTATACCTTTTTCTGGGCAAACGCGTTCGCTTCTATCTATACGCGCCCGGTGTCGCGGATTGCCGCGTCGAATTGGCTCAAGGCGAATGTGCCGCCGGGCGCGATTATCGCAAACGAACATTGGGACGACCCTTTACCTTTTGGCGGCTATCAAGGTTTGAAATCGTCCAGCGACGGTTTGATGGACAATTACGGCGAGGACGGTCCCGAAAAACGCGATTCGCTGCAAGCGTGGCTCGACGAAGCGGATTATATTGTGCTGTCGTCCAATCGGTTGTATCAATCCATTCCGCGTCTGCCGCGCCGTTATCCGTTGACGACCAAATATTACGAATGGCTGTTTGACGGCGAACTCGGTTTCGACAAGGTTCAGGAATTTACGTCGTACCCGCAGTGGTTGGGCATTACCATTAACGACGACTCTTCGGATGAAGCGTTCACGGTGTACGACCATCCAAAAGTTTTGATTTTCAAAAAGAGCGCGCGTTATTCATCCGAACATACCGCGCGACTTTTGAACAGCGTGGATTTGTCGGAACTAGAGAAACTGAAACCGATTGATGCCGTCGCATCGAAAAATGGTTTTCGTATGTCGCCTGAACTGCAAGCGGCGAATTACGCGGGCGGCACGTGGTCGGATATTTTCAATCCGCATGATGCGGTGAATCAATTTCCGCTGCTCGCGTGGTTGGTCATGGTGTGGGCAATTGGCGCGCTGGCGTACCCGTACGCGTTCATGGCATTTCGTCAATTCACCGATCGCGGTTACGCGTTCGCGAAAACGCTCGGCGTTCTGGCGTTCGCATGGTTATCGTGGACGCTGGCGAGTTATCAAGTTTTGCCCTTTGAACGCGTGACGATGTTTTTGACGCTGGCGGCGCTGCTCGCGGGCGCGGCGGCGATTGTGTGGTTTCAACGCGCCGAATTTTTCAAGTTCATACGCGCGCGTTGGAAATTGCTGCTCGGCATCGAAATTGTCTATCTCGCGTTTTTCGCGCTTGACTTGGCGATTCGGTACGGCAATCCCGATTTGTGGCATCCGTGGTTTGGCGGCGAAAAACCAATGGATTTTGCGTACTTGAATGCCGTCATCAAGACGACGTATTTTCCCGCGTACAATCCGTGGTTCGAAGGCGGCTTTATCAACTATTACTATTTCGGTCAGGTCATTAGCGCGACCTTGGTGAAATTTATCGGCATCGTTCCCGAAGTCGCGTACAATTTGCTGCTGCCGACATTTTTCGCGTTGACCGCGAGCGGCGCGTTCGGCATTGTCTTTAATCTGACGAGTCAAAAAAATCGCGCGATTGGCGATGACGAGTTGGAAAAATCAAACTTGCAGCTCGAACTGCCGATTTCTTGGCGCGCTTTTTTGGCGGGCCTCCTCGCCGCGGCGTTTGTTCTCCTTTTGGGCAATCTGGGCCAAATGGGCGTCTTGTACAAAGGTTTGATGGAGTTGGGTCAAAATCATGGCGGCGCGGGCGGTTTGTCAAATCTCTTGACAGGTTTGTTCACGTGGATTGGCGGCCAAGAAATTCCCGTGCCGATTGGCAACTGGTATTGGACGGCGACGCGCGTCATTCCCGATACCATTAATGAATTTCCATTTTTTACATTTGTGTACGCCGACTTGCACGCGCATCTGATCGCGCTGCCCTTTACGCTTGCGGCGTTGGGCATTGCCGCGCACGCGGCGCTGAACCGCGCGCAATGGAAATGGTACGACCTCGGAATCGCGGCAATGGTCTTGGGTTCGCTGCGCGCCATCAACACGTGGGATTATCCGACTTATCTCGCGCTCATCGGCTGCGCGCTGGGCTTGGGTTTTTTCGCGGACCGAAATGTGTCAATGCGCGACGAGGCGTTAGACACATCGGAACACGGCTTGAATTGGAGTGAACTGATTCAGCGTTATTTGTGGCTGCTGGTTTTAGTGTTTGTCCAAATCGCGGTGGTGGTGATTCCGACGAACGCGGCGGGCGTGCGCGTCACCTTTGACATGGCGATTTTTATTCTCGTCATGCTGTTTGCATTGCTATTTGGCTTGGCGCGTTGGGGTGGGCGGCTTGACCCGCGCGCGGTGGGGTGGGCGCTGGGCTGGCGTATGGTCGCGTTGATTGCGTTGGCGGTGTTATTTTATCTGCCGTACATTCTCAATTACGGCACCGCGTATACCAGCGTGGAATTGTGGCAAGACGACCGCACCGTGTTGAGCGATTATTTAGTGGTGCATGGAATCTTTATATTTTTCACCGCGACGTATTTTATTGTTCTGCTATTCAAACCCGCCGCGCGCGCGCTGCGCGCGGCAACGTCTGCTTTTTCGTCGCAGGCATTGCTGGACGGTTGGTTGATTTATCTCGTGCCTGCGCTCGTGGTTCTCGAAGCCGGTTTAATCTTTATGGGACTGCATGTGTTTGCGTTGATCGCGCCGCTGCTCGCGGCGGGCGCGTGGATTTTGTTTGAACGCGAAACGCATACGCTGCATCGTTTGCTTGCGTTGATCTTGGTGGCGGCGCTGCTGTTAACCGTGATGGTCGAGGTCATTACGCTCAAAGGCGACATCGGACGCATGAACACCGTGTTTAAATTTTATCTGCAGGCGTGGATATTTTTCGCGGTGGCGAATGTCGCGGGCTTGGCATTGGTATCGCGTTATCTGTGGTTCCGCGACGCGACGCTCGATATCGCGACGGGGCAAAAAGTCGGCGGCGATTCGCCGGCGCTGCAAACGGCCAAAGCCGCGTGGTGGGGCATTGCGACGTTATTGATTTTCGCGGGCTTGTTGTATCCCGCCTTTGCCGCGTGGGCGAAAGTGAATGACCGTTTTACGGCAGGTTCCGCGCCGGGTTTGAACGGGTTGGATTACATGAAGCAAGCGGTCTATAACACGCACGACCGCGCGCTGCCGCTGCTTCAAGATTATCAGGCGATTCAGTGGCTGCGCGAAAATATTCAAGGGTCGCCAGTGATCTTTGAGGCGAACGACAGCTTGTATCGTTGGGGCAATCGCATTTCCATCAACACGGGTTTGCCGACGACGATTGGTTGGGACTGGCATACGAAACAGCAATATTCGCTGCTGCCCGGCGAGATTGTGGATAATCGCATTCGCGACGTAAATACATTTTATCAAACGACTGACCCGGCTGAAGCGTTGGACTTGGCGCGGCGCTACAATGTTTCGCTGATCTATGTCGGCCCGCTCGAACGCGTTTTATACGGCGAACAGGGACTAGAAAAATTCGCGGCGTTGGCGGACGCGGGCGCGTTGAAAAAAGTGTACGACAATGACGGCGTGCAAATTTACGCGCTCAGCGCGCGCGTCGCGCAGGTGGTCAAATAGGAATGCTCTATCTCTTTAGCTGGTGGCTGCTTATTCTGTTTGTCAGTTTCGCCGCGCTGCCGGTGACGCTGCGCGCGCTGCGCTTTTTGCCCGATCGCGGGTACGCGTTCGCCAAACCGTTCGCGCTGCTGTTATGGGTATATCCATTTTGGCTGCTCGCGTCGCTCGGTTTTTTGCAAAACAATTTCGGTGTGTTGGCGTTTTTACTCGGCGCGCTCGCCGCGGCGAGTTGGGGCTTGTTGCGCGGCAGCGGCGAACATTCCGCCATTGCATGGCTGCGCGCGAATTGGAAATACGCGCTGGTGGTGGAAGGCGTCTTTCTCGCCGCGTATCTCGCGTTCGCTTATTTTCGCGCGTTCAATCCCGAAATTTCCAATACCGAAAAACCGATGGAATTCATGTTTTTAAATTCCATTTTGCAGAGTCAAACCTTTCCGCCGCATGATGCGTGGCTGTCGGGGTTCGCCATCAGTTATTATTATCTCGGCTATGTGATTGTGGCGGCGTTGGCGAAATTGGGCGGCGTTCCTTCCGCGTATGCGTTCAATCTTGGATTGATTATGACGTTCGCGTTGGCGGCGACAAGCGTGTTCGGTTTGCTTTATAATCTCGTGCGTCACGCCCAAGCCGACGCCGCCGCAATGAAACGTTCGCGCGCGCCGTATGTCTTTGGCGCGTTGGCGGTATTTTTATTATTGGTGATTGGCAATCTGGAAGGCGCGTTCGAGGCGGGCTATAATGCGGGCATCGGCTCGCGCGAATTTTACGCCAGTCTCAATTTGCACGGCTTGGAAGAGGTGCAGCCGTCCGGCGCATTTCAACCGCAAGACGGTTGGTGGTGGTGGCGCGCTTCGCGCGTGCTGAACGATATAAATCCCAACGGCGGCGGACATGTCGAAGTCATTGACGAATTTCCGCTCTTTAGCTTTTTGCTCGGCGATTTGCATCCTCACGTTCTGGCGCTGCCGTTCGGCGTGCTGGCTCTCGCGTTCGCGTTGAATCTAATAACGCGCCCTATTGCAAAAACTGAATCAGCCGATTTGATTTCCGATTGGCGCGCGCAAGTTTTGACGCCGCGCCTTTTGCCGTCTATGCTCGTCGTCGGCGCGTTGGGCATGTTGAACACATGGGACATTGTGACGTATGGCATTGTGGTCGCCGCCGCGTTTGCCCTTGCGCGCTATCGCGCGTTCGGCAAAGCGTCAGGGCGTATGTTTGCGATGTCCACCGCGCATTTTCTGATTTTATATCTTGGCGCGATCATTTTATTTCTACCCTTTTATTTCAGTTTCGCGTCGCAAGCGCGCGGCATCGCGCCCAATATTTTTAATCGCACGCCGCTCGCGCAATATCTCATCATGTTCGGCTTGTTTATTTTCGCGGTCGCGAGTTTCTCCGCGTTGTTGTTCTGGCAGCAAAAGGATCGCAAACGCGCGCTTGTCGAAATCGCGCAATTCACTCTGCCGTTTTTGGCGACGCCCTTGGTGATTGCCGGATTGGGCATTGTGGTTCTATCGAGCAGTCCCGAATTGCAAAATATGCTGGCGGGGGTTTTGAATCTCGCGCCGCAAGATACGCCCTTGGGCGTCGCGCGCGCCTTTGCGGGAACGTTGCTTGCGCGCCCCGGAACGTTTATTTTGTTGACGCTCCTCAGCGCGTCCGTCGCCGCGCTGGGACGTTTGAATGCGACGAATCTCGAATCTGAAAACGCGGCGCGGCGGAACGCGGTGGTGTTTGCGTTATTGCTCGCGTTGGTCGGATTGATTCTCACCTTTGGCGTGGAATTTCTGTACATCCGCGATACGTTCGAGTCGCGGATGAACACGGTCTTTAAACTTTATTATCAGGCGTGGCTGCTGCTCGCGGTCGCGGCGGCGTTCGGCGCGTATTATATTTGGCAGACCACGCGCGTCGCGAGTCGAATGGTTTGGTTCAGCGCGTTCGGCGCGTTAATGTTCTTGAGTTTAGTGTATCCATTTTTCGCGCTGCCGGACCGCGCGAATAATTTCCAAGCCGACGCACGCGCCGGCACGCCGACGTTGGATGGTTGGGTCTGGGTGCGCGGCGCTTTTCCCGACGATTACGCGGCGATTGAATGGGCGCGCGCGCATATTCCACGCGACGCGGTGATTGTGGAAGCGGCGGGGCGACAATATTCGTTCGACAATCGCGTTTCCGTCGCCACCGGTCTCTCAACCGTGCTGGGGTGGGGCGGCCACGAGTTGCAATGGCGCGGCAATTACGACCAGGCGGGCCCGCGCGAACAAGATATTGAACAAATTTATCGCGCGCGCGACGCGAACGAGACGCGCGCGTTGTTGGACAAATACAACGTCGCCTATGTGATTGTCGGAAATATCGAGCGTGACAAGTATCAAATGACTCCAACGCTCGTGAACAAGTTCGCCCAAGTCGGCGAATTGGTCTTTGAACAGAACTCGATGCGAATTTATCGCGTCGACGCGTCCGAATAAAAATCGCGCGCGTTTGGCGCCTCATGGCGTTATGTCGAAATCACGTTCCGAAAAACAAAAGCGTGTTGGAACGCTAACTGAAAATCTGACCCCCGTCGCGGTTGCCGTCGGCGCGGACACGTCGCCCGTCACAACGCGCGCGCCGCTGACGCTTAATGGCATATCGCGCATGGTGACATTGCAAAGGGTCGCGTACGCGACGTTGATAGTCATCGCGTTTTTGCTGCGTGTGATGAATTTGGACGCGCGCCCGTTGGCTCCGACTGAAGCGCAGACGGCGGCGGCAGCGTGGGAATTTTTGAACGGCAAGCCCATCGCGGAATTTTCCAGTCCGCTGTTGTTTACGCTCGATTGGCTCGCGTTTTTCTTGTTTGGCGCGTTTGACTTGACCGCGCGCTTGTTGCCTGCCGCGGCGAGCGCGCTGCTGGTCTTGCTTCCCGGTCTGGCGCGCGCCGCGCTGGGACGCGCGGGCGCGCTCAGCGCGGCGCTGTTAATCGCGATATCGCCGTCGCTGGTTTTTTTCGGTCGTTATTTAGACGCGTCCGGTTTGGCGGTGGGCGGCATGTTGGCGGCGTTGATTTTGTTCTGGAATTTTCGCGCGACGCCAAGGCCGCGCCAGCTGTATCTCGCCGCTATTTTCGCCGCGCTGGCGTTGACCGCCGATGCCGCCGCGTTTACAACGCTGCTTGGCGGCGTGTTGTATTTCGCGTTGGCGCGCGCGCGCCGCGGGCGCGCGCAAGCAGAGACGGTCGCGCCGAATGTAGACGCGCCGCTGGCGCGTAATCTGTACCTGCGCGCGACGCTCTTGTTCGGATTGACGTACGGACTGATTGCCTCGACTTTTTTGCTGAATCGCGATGGCGTTGGCGCGGCGTTCGATTTATTTGGCGCGTGGTTGGCGATCGGTCCGAACATTAGCGCGTTTATATCGTCGTTGAGTTTGTTATTGGTGTATGAACCGCTCGCGCTGATTTTTGGCGTCGCGGGCATTATGTTGGCTCTGACGACGCGCGACGCAGGCGCGCAAGATTTGGCTCTTTTGCGAATGTTTGCCGTCAGCGCGCTGTTTGCGTTTGGGTGGCACATGTTGAGCGCGCGCCAAACGCCCGGCGCTATGACGACGCTAACGCTGCCGCTGATGCTGCTCGCCGGTTGGTTCATCGGCGTTTTGTTGGAGCGCGCGGCGGCGGAAATTCGCGTGGGCGGCGGCTGGAGCTCGACGCTAACGGGCGAATTGCCAATTTTTTTGATGCTGTTGTTATTGACCGTGTTGATTTATTTTCAGGTCGGCGCGTTTTTGCAACAGACCCGTTTTTCGCCCGCGCTCGATGCGTTTTATCAAATGTTGAGCGGCGGCAGCGAAAATTCCGCGCTCGCGGCGTTTATTACGCTCGGCGTCATTACGCTGGTTCTGCTCGCGGTGTTTATCGGCTTGAGCATTGTATTGGTGGGGGTGAGCCGCACGACAACTTTGTTGGCGTTGGCGGTGAGCGCGATTTTATTGTTGGGACAGCTGCGCGCGCTGTGGCTGTTGAATTTTGATCCGAATGAACCGCTGCGCGAAATTATTGTCACAACGCAAACGCCGCGCCACTGGCGAACGTTGGCGCAAGATTTGGAATGGTATTCGCAAATTCGACATGGCGACGCGCATGTGATGCGAATCGCGGCGGACACGGAATTGGGCGCGGTGGGTCGCTGGTATTTGCGCGAGTTTGTGAATATCGAGTGGACGCGCCAAGTGGCGCGCGCGGCGGACGCGCAAGCATTGGTGTCAGCGGTCGAAACGCCGCCGCCGGGGAATTGGATGGGACAGCGTTATGCCGTTCAGCGCGAATGGACTCTGGCTAATGCGAACGGACTTGATCTTTGGAAATGGTTTGTGTTTCGGCAAGGCGGCAGCGAATCCACACAAACGACAATGATGTGGCTGCCGACAGAGCAATAAGTTTAGAATTTATGCGATATGATTTTTGATTGCGCGCGCGGTTGGCGCTCTGTGCCTAAATCATATTTCAGTAATTAGAGATCAGAAATGTCTGCGCAGATTGAAAAATCAGAACAATCCATTTGGGATACGCCGCTCGCCGCGTTGATGAATATCAACTGGGATGTGGCGCTTTTGGTCGCGCTGTTATTGATTGCGGCGCTGACGCGCTTTTATGATTTGGGCAGCGCGGCGTGGAGTCACGACGAAGCCATTCACACGCACTGGTCGAATGATTTGTACATGGGGCGCGGCTATATTCACAATCCGATTTATCATGGGCCCCTGTTATATCACGCGACGGCGCTCGCGTTCTTTGTCTTGGGCGACAATGATTTTTCCGCGCGCGTCATGCCCGTTTTGTTCGGACTGGTCTTGATTGCGACGCCGTTCTTGTTTCGTCAATGGTTAGGCAAGCGTGGCTGGGCGCTGACGAGCGTCATGCTTTTAATTTCGCCCGTCGTCGCCGCCTATTCGCGCGTGGACCGTCATGATATTTATGTCGAAGTGTTTGTGGTTTTGCTCGCGCTCGCGATTATGAAATATCTGACCGCGCGTAAAACGAATTGGTTATATTTCGCGGTGGCGATGTTGGCGTTCGCGTTTACGGCGATGGAGACGACGTTTATTTTCATGGCGTTGTTTGGCTATTTCCTCGCGTCCGCGTTTACGTTTGATTGGTTCAATCAACGAATGCCCGAAGCGAAATGGTCCAACATGGCGCTCGCGACGTTTTTGGGCCTGCCGTTCGCGCTGTTGGCGGTCGGATTATTTATTTTGGAAAAGTTTGGATGGTGGCGCGACAAACAGACGCCCGCCGGCGAGAGCGCGTTCGATACGGCGGCGTTCGATTTGTTGCTCGTGTTGGGCGCTTTTTTGGCGCCGTTGGGCGCGACCCCGCTGTTTATCAAATACGGTTTCGCCGCGTTAAACCGCGTGTTCAATTTGAATTTGACGACGAATCCGACCGATTACGCTGCCGTCGCTTCGATTCAGGCGAGCGGCATCGCGTTAGTGTTCTTTATTCTTCTCTCGGCGGCGGTGGGTTTGCTGTGGAATTGGCGCAAGTGGTTGATTTGCGCGGCATGGTTCTATCCCATCATGCTCGTTTTGTTTACCACGTTTTTTACAAATCCCGCCGGTATCGGTTCCGGTTTTGTCGGCTCGCTCGGTTACTGGATTTCACAGCAGAGCGTTCAGCGCGGCGGTCAACCGCAATATTACTATTTCTTGATTACGATGCCGATGTATGAATATCTGTCGTATTTTTTCGGCAGTTTGGGTTTGCTCTATATTTTGTGGCGGCGCAGTTGGCAGCGCGCGGCGATTTTTGCGGCAGCGGCGTTGGGTTTGGCGGCGCTTGAAGCGTACATCTGGTTTACGCCGGGCATCGTGCAGCCCGTCCCCGGCGCGGCGGACCAAAGTTGGTTGTTGCAGAGCTTTCCATTTTTCGGCGGCAAAGATAGTTTGCAAGCGGCGAACTTTACCGTGCTGCTGCTCGGCTTGTTAATGCCGCTGTTTTTTGCGTTGGCGTATGATCCGAATGATGAACGTTCGCGTTTTCCAACCTTGTTGGGCGTGTGGAGCATTGGCGTGTTGGTGTTGTTTTCATGGGCAGGCGAAAAAATGCCGTGGCTCAATATGCACCTCACAATTCCGCTCGCGTTTGTCGCGGGTTATTTCATGAACGATGTTTTACGCGCGGATTGGCGCGTCTTGTTCAAACAGGGCGCGTTGTGGATGGCAATCGTTCTGATGCTCGGCTTGCTCGTGTTGGCGTTCCAATTCTTTTTTGGACCCGCGCCTTTGGCTGGCACGCCATTGGATGACCTCGCCGCGCGCTCCAGCACGATTGTGGCGATATTGATTGTCGGTCTCTGCGCGGGCATCGCCGTATATGTGGGCATGACGCTGGGCTTGAAAAACGCCGCGCGTGTGTTGCTCGTGACGTTGTTTATCATCATGGCGTTGTTTACGATTCGCGCGACGGCGAGCGCGGCGTATTACAACAAAGATATGGCGACCGAAGTGTTGGTGTACGCGCAAGGCACGCCCGATGTGCCGGCGGCGATGCGCGAGATTGAAGCATTGTCCCAACGTTTGTGCGCGGGCAACGCTAACGATTCAAAAGTGAAACTCAACTGCGATAATGGCAAAATCAAAGTCGCGTATGATGACGATTCGTCGTGGCCCTTTGTGTGGTATTTGCGCGATTATCCGAACGCGCAATATTATGGCAAAAAACCCGGCGGGCCGTTCGATGCCGAAGTGGTGATTGTGGGCGACGCGAACAAGAGCGAAGTCAAGCCGTTTCTGGGCAATCGCTACTTGGAGCGCGAAATGCGTTTGGTGTGGTGGCCCGTCGAAGATTATAAAGGTTTGACGTGGCAAAAACTTTTGGGCGGCGTGGATGAGAGCGGCAATCCGGTGCAGGGCTTTTTGGAACCGGAAAATTTCAAAAAAATCGTGCGCGATATTTGGTTCTATCGCAAATACGGTTACAGCTTGAACAGCTGGCCCTATGTGCATCGCTTTTCATTTTACATTCGCAAAGATGTGGCGAGTCAATTATGGCAATATGCCGGCATCGCGCCGCCGACGGTCGAGAGCGATCCCATCGCGGAAAAAACAATCAACAATCTGCAAGCGCAGGCGACTGTCGCGGGCGGCGACGGCGGTTTCAACGCGCCCAAGAATATGGCGCTCGCGCCGGACGGTTCGCTCTATGTCGCGGACACAAATAATCATCGCATCCAAAAATTCGATGCCGCGCGCAATTTTGTCAAAGCGTGGGGCAGTCAGGGCAGCGCGCCGGGTCAATTCAATGAACCATGGGGTTTGGCGGTGGGCGCCGATGGTTCGGTCTATGTCGCGGACACGTGGAATCATCGCATTCAGAAATTCGACAAGGACGGCAATTTTATCAGCGCCTGGGGCGCGTTCGGCGATGTGGGCGAGAAATTCGATTCCGACCTTTTGCAGCTGTATGGCCCGCGCGCGCTGGCATTGGATCAAGAGGGCAATCTTTGGGTCGCGGACACAGGCAATGAGCGCGTGATTGAATATTCGGCGGAGGGCGAACCGCTCGATGTCTTTGGCGGCGCCGGCGCGGCGATAGGACAATTTCTCGAGCCAGTGGGCTTGGCGATTGATCAGGCGGGAAATTTTTATATCGCGGATACTTGGAATCGGCGCATTCAGATTTTTGACGCCGATTTGAATCCGCTGCGTCAGATTGATGTCGCGGCATGGGATTCGCAATCGGTGGTCAACAAGCCGTATCTGGCGGTGGACGCGGAGGGCAGCATCTATGTCACCGACCCCGAAGGATATCGCGTAATCAAATATGGCAAAGATGGCCAAGTGCGCGCGGCGTGGGGTGTGCCCGGCAGTGATTTGGCGGGGATGCAGCTGCCGACGGGCATCGCGCTCAATGCCGCAGGCCAAATCTATATCGCCGACGCGGGCAACAATCGCGTTTTAATTTTTGATGCGCTCAAACAATAAGGCGCTTGATTTAGCTATCAGGGGAAAGAGCCAACACTCTTTCCTCTTTTTTCGCGCTAGCGCGAATTCCTGATTCGTTTGTGGGGCAAGACCTTTCGGGTTTTCGGAAACCTGAAAGGTCTACCCACAAATCAAAGTGGAATCGGCTCTAGCGCGCAAAATAGCGCCGCGGGTCACTCTTTGGATGAATAAACGTCGCGTTCTTGGCACGCTCATCGGTTTTGGAATTTCCGCGCTCTTTCTCGCGTTGGCATTGTATCGCGTTGATTTCGCGCAGGCGGCGCGCGCGCTGGCGCATGCGGATTATCGCCTGATTCTCGCGTCGGCGGGGTTAACGTTATCGAGCTATGTGTTCCGCGCTTGGCGCTGGCAGCGTTTGCTGCGTCCGCAAAAAGAAATTCCCGCGCGACGCTTGTTTCCTGTTCTCGTTAGCGGTTTTGCGTTGAATAATGTGCTGCCGGGGCGCCCGGGCGAAATCGCGCGCGGCTTGGCGCTTGGGCAGCGCGAGGCATTGAGCAAAACCTTGGGCATCGCGACGGTCGTGTTGGAACGCGTCGCGGATGGCTTGACGCTGATTGCGACGCTCGCCGCGCTTGCGCTGTTTATCGAATTGCCGGGCTGGGGTCAGCAAATCGAAACGCTGGCGCTTTTGATTTTTGGCGCGGCGTTGTGCTTTATGCTCTTGATGTTGTGGCGCGAACATTGGATGACGCGTCAGTTACAGCGCGTGATTCATCTGTTGCCCGCGCGTTTTTCGCAGCGGCTCGCCAATATGTTCGCGTCGTTCGTCATGGGCTTGCACGCGCTGCGCTCGCCGCGCGATATTTTGGCGGTGGCGCTTTTTTCGGCGGCGACGTGGCTGTGCGAGGGCGGTTCGTATTTTCTGGTGTTGAGCGCGTTCGGTTTGCTGCCCGCGTCTGGCGAACGCGCGCTCGCGGCGTTATTTCTGATGGTGATTGTGAATCTGAGTATTTCAATTCCCGCCGCGCCCGGCGGTGTGGGCCCCTTTGAAGCCGCGGGCATTTTGGCGCTCGGCGCGTTCGGCGTTCCCAAAGCGTTGGCGCTGCCGGCGGTGTTGGTGTCGCATCTCGTCCAATTCGCGTTGATTACGAGCTTGGGCGTTTTCTTTATGGCGCGCGCAGGCGTTACCTTGACCCAAGCCGCGCAACCGCTCGAACAGGAACGAACGGCCTGAGCGCAGCGCTGATTCTAGCTAGGGATTTGCCGCAAAAGTTTCGGCAATGGCGCGCGCTTGGGCTGGCAGCGCGGTGTCGGCGGCGTCGCCAGTGATGGTGACCAGATACGCGTCGCCTGAATCCAGAATGTACAGATATTGCTGTCCGCGCAGTGTCACCAGCTTGCCGCGCGTATCCACCAGCGCAAGAGTATATTCAAATGCGGCGACATCCATGTTGTTAATTTTGAGCGTGCTTGGCGCGCGCGTCACTTGCGCGCCGCGTATCAGATTCGGCAGCGCCTCGCTATAGGTTTGCGCTAGCGTTTCGATCGTTTGATTTGGCGGCAGCGGCGCGCGCGCAAGCGCGAGCGTGGTCGCCAACGGCGCGGCGTTATCGTCCGCCGCGTAAAAAATAAAACCCTGATATTGGCCCGAAGCAAGCAGCGTTTCAAGCGCGTCGGCGAGCGGCGGATTATTTTCTTGGGCGCGCGCGAGCGCGTCACGCAGCGCGTCCGGTTGCAATGTGATTTCTTGCCAGCTCGCGGGCAAAGCGATTTGATACGTCGAACGCGTAAATTGATTCCAACCCGGCGCGGCAGTGGGCAAGCGAACAACTTGGCGCGTCGGCGCGGCGAGTATGGT
>JAJTXZ010000041.1 GCA_021463195.1 Anaerolineae bacterium | reverse complement strand
TTTACGCCCGATCCCGAAGCCACGCCCGCGCCGACGCGAGAACCATTTTTTGCGATGCCGCATTTTTTTCAAGCATCCACCGATACTCCGACGCCGATTCCGACACCGAGTGTGCCGGACGTGGCGATTGTGGCAGGGCATTGGGCGATGGAAGGCGCGGCGCGCATTCCTGATGTGCCGGATAGCGGCGCGATTTGTCCGGACGGGACGCGCGAAGTGGATATCACCAAAAGCGTCGCGGATAAAACGATTGCGTTATTGCGGCGCAAAGGGTATCGCGTTGAATTGCTTCAAGAGTTTGACCCGGTATACAAAGACGTGAATCCCGATTTTGCGCCGCGTTCGTTCTTGTCTATTCACGTGGATTCGTGTTTGCAAGGACCCGATTATGTGTACGCGACGGGTTATAAAATCGCGCACGCCGAGCCGAGCGACAATCAAATTCAAGATGAGCGTTTGGTGACGTGTTTGACGCGCAGCTATGACAAGGTTGCGGCAAAATACGCCAAGCCGTTCAATTACAATACGATCACGCGCAACATGACCGAGTATCACGCGTTTCGCAAAATTGACCCGACGACGCCCGCGGCGATTATTGAATTGGGTTTTCTCGGACAGGACTATGATTTTTTGATGAATCATCAAGACGAAATGGCGCAGGGCTTGACGCGCGGTCTCGACGATTTTCTTAAAGGGCAAGCGTGCGTCCCGCCGACTGTGACGCCGCCGCCGCTCAAGACAGCAGCGCCATAAAAAACGCGCGCCGCGTTATTTAACGCGGCGCGCGTCGCATTATCCACGCGCCTAACGCGGTGAACAAGACCGCGCCGCCCAGCGTAAACAGCGCGATGCCATACGACGCTTTCATCCAAAATAATTCAGGATAAAACTGAATCAAACTGTCGGAATAATTAAACAGCCAGGTGTCGCCTGCGAACAAGACGCGATGGAACGCGACGAAAAAGGTGTTGAACGCGAACACCGCGACCAAACCAATGGCGCCGACGAGACCAAAGGTCAAGATGCCGCCGAACGCCAGTCCCGCGCCCGCGCGGCGCCGCGTCGCTGGATTGCGCCACAACAAAATGAATGCGCCAAGCATTATCAAAATAAAAATAGGATTCAAGAATAGCATGGGGCGCGAGACGTGATATACATCCACCAGATGTTTTATTTCGCGTTCGTTGTATACGCCCAAAGCTTGTAATTGTTGTTCAGTGCGTTCGCCGCGCGTGTACAGCACGGTTTCAATCGCGTTGTAGGCGCGTTGGTCAGGCGTGAAACGATCGGCCGGTGGAAAATCGGGCTGCGCGTATTGCCAGGCGATGAATTGCGGCGTCATAAAAAGATACAAGCTGCTGATAACCAACACATAGGGCATTAGCAAAGTCAACAGCCACTGCAAGATGGTCGCGACGCGCGGGGACAAAGACTTCATTTAATTTTGTTCTCCTGAAAATAGGGTCGCATCGAAAATAATCGAATGAATCAAATTCTCGACGGCGGATTTGTCGTCGGTCAGAACAAGACCGTCGCCGTCGAATACGCGGACGTTCGCGCGCGCAAGCTGCGCGACCTCCGCCAACGGCGCGGTATCCAGCTGCGCGAGCCGCGCTTGATAAGTTTGCGGCGTGATAGGGTCGGACGCGGCGAGAATAATCGTATTGGTGTCGTTCGGATAATCCAAAAGCAAAACGGTAGGAAAAACTTGTTTGAGCGTGGCGGCCAATGCATTGACCAAACGCGCGTCGTTCGGCGTGCGCGCCGCGTTGATGGCGACAACGCCGCGTTCCGTCAAATGCGCGCGCAATTCCTCATAATATTCAACCGTCGCCAGATGAAACGGAATGTACGGCTGCCGATACGCGTCCACGACGATTATATCGTAACGCTTGTTGTTCTCGCGTAACGCCGCGCGTCCGTCGTCAACAATCACGTTCAAGTTCGGCTCGTTCATCGCAAAGAATTCGCGTCCGACGCGCGCGATGGCGGGGTCAATTTCGATGCCGTCCATTTGAATATCGGGAAATACTTGGGCGAATTGTTTGGTCACAGTTCCGGCGGCGAGTCCGACGACGAGCAACGAACGCGGCGGCGCGGCGTCGGTGAGAAATGGCGTCACCAAGAATAAATCCCAATAACCGCCGAGCAAAATTGTGTTGGGATAATACACCGATTGATACGCTTGCCCTTCGTTTACTGTCAAGAGCCGCAGCGGGTTTTCGTCAATGACTTGGATAAAATTGTACGGCGATTCGGTTTCATAAATCACATTCGGCAGCGGCTTGATGGCGGTGGCGCGATTTTGCAGCGTCAAGCCGCCAAGGCCCAACAACGCCGCGCAGATGACGAGCGTCAAAATCGCGGCGCGCGCGCGCGCGAAACCAAACAGCGCGACGCCGAGCAAGACCGTCGCAAACAGCGCAAAGGTGAGCCGCGTGCCAATCGTTGGAATGAACCAAAAGACAGTGAGATATACGCCGAGAATCGAGCCGACGGTCGAGAGCGCATACAAGCCGCCGCTGGTCGCGCCAACGGTGTTGATTTGGCGCGTGGCGAGCCGCAGCGCAAAGGGCGGCACGCAGCCGAGCAGCGTGACGGGGACGGCAAAGAGAATGACGACACCGACAAAAGAAACGAGTCCGAGTTCGGCATTGAACTGCGCGAGCGCCGGAATCGCCAGCGCCAAGAGCGGCGCGGCAATCAATGGCACAAGCCCGACCGCGCAGCCCGCCGCCGCGAGAATAAGCAGCAAGGTGCGCGAGCGCGGGTCGCGGTCTGCCCATTTGCCGCCGAGCCAATAACCGACGCTGAGATATAGCAAAATCACGCCAATCAGATTCGCCCAAATTAACAACGACGTTCCAAAAAAGGGCGCGAGCAAACGCGACGCGGCAAGTTCGACGCCTAACGACGCAAATCCCGCGCTAAACACAATCACGCGTAAAAAATGATTTGGCACAGGGCGAAATTATAAAGGCAAACGCTGGAATGCCTAAGCGCATATCGCGCCGCGCATATCGCGCCGCGCATCGCAAGGCGCGACTTTTCGCGCGCGCTCTGGCGTTAAATTTTAATCTCAATATTCTAATTCGTTTGCCAATCCGTCTTTATTCTGTTATTCTTTTTGCCGTGCCAGCCCAAGCGTTATATCAAAAATATCGCCCGCAGTCGTTTGACGATGTGCAGGGTCAAGACCATATCATACATACGCTCCGCAACGCGCTGGTGTTGAATCGCGTCACGCACGCGTATTTATTCACCGGCACGCGCGGCACGGGCAAGACCTCCACCGCGCGTATTCTCGCCAAAGCGGTGAATTGTCTGGACCCGGACCCGCTCAAACGACCCTGCAACGCGTGCGCGATTTGCCAAGCGATTAATCAAGAGCGTTTACTCGATCTCGTCGAAATTGACGCGGCGTCCAATACGGGCGTGGACAATATCCGCGATTTGCGCGACAAGATTGATTTTCGCCCGAACGAAGCGCGTTACAAAGTGTATATTATTGACGAAGTGCATATGCTTTCGTCATCGGCATTCAACGCGCTGCTCAAGACGCTCGAAGAGCCGCCGCCGCACGTCATTTTTATTTTGGCGACGACAGAAGTGAATCGCGTGCCGGCGACCATCACCTCGCGCTGTCAGCGGTTTGATTTCAAACGCGCGTCGCTTGCGGAATTGATGCAGCAGTTGGACTATATCGCGAAAAAAGAGGATATGACGCTCGAACCTGCCGCGTTGGAATTGGTGGCGCGACAGGCGAATGGCAGTTTTCGCGATGGCACGAGTTTGCTCGACCAACTCACCGCGTACAGCGGCGACACGATTACGCTTCAGCATACGCAGATTTTGCTTGGCGCGGCGTCGCACGAATTGATTTATGAAATTTGCGCGGCGTTGGCCGCGCGCGAAATTGGGCGCGGCATTGAGGCGCTCGGCGCGGCGGTGGATGCCGGCGCGGACCCGCGACAAATCGCGCGCGATGTGGTGGAATATATGCGCGGCGTTTTGATGTGCGCGGTCAAGAGCGATACGACGTTGAATATCGCGGAGGAAGCGCGCGCGCAAATGCGCGCGCTTGCCGCGCAAACAGATGCGGAACAATGTTCGCGCGCGATTCGGTTGTTTTCGCAAGCCGTTCTAGATTTGCGGCATAGCGCGAGTCCAACGCTGCCGTTAGAAATGGCATTGGTCGAGGCGACGCTCGCTCCCGCGCCGGCAGCGCCAACTGCGCCTGTCGCGTCGAGCGCGCGCGGGGGGGGGGATAGCGCGGCGGCAAATCCGTTCGCGAGCGCAGCTACATCCAAACCGCAAACCGCGCCGACTTTTCAACGCGTACATGCGCCGCCCAAAGCGCCTCAAAGACCAAAAGCCGCCCAAGCGGACGCGCCCGAAATTTCTGGCGCGCTTTCATTGGCGGCGGTGAAAAAAAATTGGGATAATTTGATTCGGGTCTTTCAAAAAACCAACAAGGCGATGGCGCCATTCTTGAAAGACGCCGAACCGCTTTCGCTTCAAGACGAAACGCTGGTGATTGGATTCTTTTACGACATTCATCAATCGCGTTTTGACAATGACAAAAACGCGAAAATACAATTCGGTCGAATTTTGCAAGACGCGTTTGGCGCGCCGATGCATGTCAAATGTATCGTGTCGCCGAAACGCGAAAAAATGCGCGCGGCGCAAAATGACCCGCTGGTGCGCACGGGCATGAATTTGGGCGGCAAAGTGGTTAACATTATCGAAGACGACGAATCATCGGAGGAAGCAGACGCATGAGTAAAAACAAGGGTTTTCCTAAAGGCGGCATGGGCGGTTTCAATCCCGCCGCGCTGCAAAAACAGGTCGAAGAGCTGCAAAAGAAAATGCTCGAGGCGCAGAATCAGTTGGAGCATGAACAAGTTAGCGCGACTGTCGGCGGCGGCATGGTGACTGTGACGATGAACGGTCATCAAAAAATCTTGGCGATCAAAATTAGTCCCGAAGCCATCCAAGAATCGGCGAGCGACGCGACGATGCTCGAAGATTTATTGATGGCCGCGGTGAATGAAGCGCACGAACGTTCGCAGACCGTGGCGTCGCAGCGCATGAATGCGGTGACGGGCGGCATGGGCGCAGGCCTTTTGGGCATGGGTTGAGTGAGCTGGCGCGCCGCGCGCGGCGTGTCGCGCTCGGTTCGCGTCGCCGCGCGCGGTAATCGTTCGCGCGCGGCGCGTTTTTGTATGAATTCATCGTGAAACCTACGCTTGTTTCAAGTATGTCCATGCGCGATGCCTGGTGTCTGGTCCTGGCGCAGTCCTTGAAAAAAATGCGCGCGCTGGAAGACGCGGCGCGCGCGTCGGAAAATGTTCAAGCGACGCATGATATGCGCGTGGCGTGTCGGCGACTCAAATCGGGTTTGCGTTTTGGGCGCGGGACGCTTGCGCGCAAGCGCGTTGTCAAAACGCTGCCCGCGTTGGAAACGCTGCGCGATGTGTTGGGCGCGGCGCGCAATTTGGATGTGTTGCTGGCGGCGCTGCAAGCATATCGCGCGCAGGCATCGCTCCAAGACCGCGACGCGTTGGGCGGATTGAACGAGAGGTGGACGCGCGCGCGGGCGGCGCGGCAAATCGCGCTGGAACAATTTTTGAGCGGCGAGGTGTATCGAGAATGGACGATTCGTATGGCGGCGCTGCTCGACGAACGCGAACCCATGGCGTCGCCGCGCGTGGCGGACCGACTGGGCGCGTTGATGTGGAAACAGTACGGCATCGTGCGCGCGTATGAAACGCAGGTGGATGACGCGCCGTCCCAAATTTTGCATGCGCTTCGGATTGAGGTTAAACGGCTGCGCTATCTTTTGGAATTTTTTAGCGCGCCGTTGACCGCGGCGCGGCGTTCCAAGACGCAGCCACAAAAATTGATTGATGTTTTGATTGCGCTGCAAGATTTGTTGGGCGAGATGCAGGACGCGGTGGTGAGCGACGAGTTTGTCGCGCAATATCTAACGCGCCCAGATGAACGCGCGGAGAATCAAATTGGCGATGCGGAATTTCATGCGCTGACGCGGTATCAAGTTTTTTTGCGCGCGCAAGTGGCGCTGCGGCGCGCGCAAGCGCCGCAATTTTATGCCGCGCTGGTTTCGCCATGGTTCCGCAAAACATTGGGCGCGTTGACCGCGCGGTTATAGCGCGACTTGCCGCGCGTAGGCAAGCGTTGAACGCAAGGAACGGATGTAATCGCCGTGCGCGAATTCAATTATCTTTGGGAATTTGACACGGTCGCGTCGCCGGACGCGCTGTGGACGCGCGTCGCGGACACGAATCGCTTTAATCGCGATGTGGGTATTCCCGCGCTGCAGTCGCGTATGATTGAACAACGCGGCGCGGACCGTCGCCTTGGTTTTACTTTTTTGGGCGTTCCCATCGAATGGGATGAAGAACCGTTTGAATGGGTGCGTCCACAACGCTTTGCGGTGGTGCGGCGTTATCGCGGCGGACCGTTGGCGCAAGCCACGATTCAGGTCGAGTTTCAACCACGCGCGGATGGCGGCACGCATTTGCGTTACAGCGCGCGCGTCACGCCGCGCAATCTGTTGGGCTTGTTGAGCGTGCCTTGGCAAATCGGCATTATGACGCGGGCGGGCATTGCGCGCGCGGTGCGGCAATATGACGCGGAATTGCGTCAAGGCGTTGCGGCGATGCCAATGCGTAAAATTTCCGCGTTGGCGTCTGGCGGTCGAACGCGCTGGGACAAGGCGCGTCAAACTTTGTTGGCGCAGGGTTTTGACCGCGCGTTGTTGGAACGTTTGGCGCAGACGATAGAATATGGCGACGAAATCGCGTTGGCGCGCATGCGCCCGTATGTTTTTGCCGACGAGTGGGGGGTGACGCGGCGCGCGGGGCTGGAATTATTTTTATATGCGACGCGCGCGGGGGTGTTGGATTTGGAATGGGACTTGTTGTGTCCCTTGTGTCGCGGGGCGAGTTATCGCGCGCCGGAATTGAATCAAATTTATAAAGAGGCGCATTGCGATTCGTGCAAGATTGATTATCAAGTGAATTTCGACCGTTCGGTGGAATTGACGTTTCATCCGAACGCGGCGGTGCGCGCGGTGAATACGCGCGTCTATTGTTTGGGTGGACCGCAAGTCACGCCGCATATTTACGCGCAGCATCATCTTCCGCCGCGCACGGTCGCGACGATTGCGCTGCCGCTGGAAGCGGGGCGATATCGTCTGCGGACGCCGAAAAAACGCGGCGGGAAATTTCTATTTGCCGAACCGCAGGGCGCGCCAGAGGCGACGTTGCGCGTGGAAGAAGCGGATTGGACAGAGGCGGAACCGCGCGTGAATTTGATGCCGCATTTGATTTTTGAAAACGCGACCGCCGTTGAGCAGCTGTTTATTTTGGAACGCTGGGCGTGGAGCGATCAAGCGGCGACGGCGGCGGATGTGACCGCGCTGCAATCGTTCCGCGATTTGTTTGCCAATGAGGCGTTGCGGCAGGGCGAACAGTTTTCGGTGGGCAATCTGACGCTGGTGTTTACGGATTTGAAACGTTCGACAGAATTGTATCGTCAAATCGGCGACGCGCCCGCGTTTGGCCGCGTGCTGCATCATTTTGATATTTTGCGCGCGGCGGTGACGGAAAATGAAGGCGCGTTGGTAAAAACGATGGGCGATGCGGTGATGGCGGTCTTTCGGCGTCCTGTGAACGCAATGCGCGCGATGCAAGCGGCGCAGCGCGCGCTCCAAACCAGCTCTGGCGCCGCGCCGCCGTTGGAGCTCAAAGTGGGGATTCATTCGGGCGCTTGTATTGCCGTGAATTTGAATGGACGGCTCGATTATTTTGGCACGACGGTAAATATTGCCGCGCGGATCGCGAGTTTGGCGGACGGCAAGCATTTGTTATTGTCGGATGGGGTGTATCAGGACCCCGAAGTGCGCGAATGGCTGACAGCGCAAAAGCTGCGGCGCGCTGAACCGTTCGAGGCGCAACTGCGCGGTCACGCTGAATCAATTTTGTTATGGCGACTCGAAACGGATTTCGCGCGCGACGCCTGAGATGCTTGCGCGTATTGCGCGGGATTCTAAAATTCAAACGCGACCTATCGTCGCGCCTGCGAGGGAAAAATCGGTATGGATACTATGCCGCGTTCTGTGACGCGCTTGATTGACGAATTTCACCGTTTGCCGGGCATTGGTCCCAAAACCGCGCAGCGGCTCGCGTTTTATTTGCTGCGCGCGCCTAAACTCCAAGTTGAGCAATTATCGGAAGCGATACGCGATCTGCGCGAGAAAATCACGATTTGCGCGATTTGCCAAAATATCGCCGAAGAAAATCCGTGCGGTATTTGCCGCGATGAAACGCGCGACTATTCTATTGTGTGCGTGATTGAAGAGCCGCTCGATTTGGTGGCGCTGGAGCGCACGCGCGAATACAAAGGTTTGTATCATGTGCTGCATGGCGCGATTTCGCCGGTCGAAGGCGTGGGCCCCGAAGATTTGCGTATCAAGGAATTGTTGGCGCGGTTGCGTGATGGGCGCGTGCAAGAGGTCTTGTTGGCGACGAATCCGAATTTGGAGGGTGAAGCGACCGCGATGTATTTGGAACGTCTCATCAAGCCGCTCGGCATTCGGATGACGCGGCTCGCGCGCGGCTTGCCCGTTGGCGGCGATTTGGAATACGCGGACGAGGTGACGCTCACGCGGGCGCTGGAGGGGCGGCGCGAGGTGTAAACAATTATTTGACCTTGCCGCGAATTGGCATATACTTTTGTCATAATTTAATACGATGATGTTGACGCGGAAGAGTAGGTAAATTGTTGCGACAGCAAAGAATGGTCGTCGGATACGATGGCTGAGAACCATTCTCGTAAATAAAAGACCGAACGTCGCCGCCGAGTTCAGTTCGCGAACGTTGCAGCAATAATCGCTGCGCGAGTAGTGGACTGCGGGTCCGCCCGATATAGCGTAGAGATAGTGCCGTCGTGCGATAGTGTGATGGTGCGATAGTGAAGATGCAAAATTATTCTTTAACTATCGCACTACGTAACTATCGAACTATCGCACTAAACAAGGTGGTACCGCGAATCCCTTTCGCCCTTGAGGTGGAGGGGGTTTTTTATTTGGGATTTTGGATTTCTGATTTTTGGTTGAGGATTGGAGATTAAAGACCGGAGACTGGAGACTGGAGATTATTTGAATTTTGGATTTGTGCGATAGCGCAATGGCGCAATAGTGCAATACGCGAGTCTCTAATCTCTAATCTTTATCATGCCCACGCTGAAACTTTTCTGGAACATTCTCTGGCGCGCGACAGCGTGCGGCATCGTTATTGCCTTGACCGTGCAAGCGATCTTTGGCGCGCTGTTCGCGGTGTTTGGCGCGGCGGCGGCGGTGACAAATCGCGGGACGGAATTACTTGAATTAACGAACGCGATTCCTGTGATATTTGGTATTTTCATTTTCTGGCTCATCGGCGCGGTGGCGGGCGGCTTGTTCAGCATTCCCGCAGGAATTTTTGTCGGCGCGACGGGCGGCATTTTGATGAGCATTATCACGCGCATCTTTTTTTATCCGTTGAAAAATGCGCGGCGTTATCGCGTAACGATTGGGATTCTGATGGGATTGTACGCGCTCGTCGTGAGTTGGCTCTGTTTCATCGCAATCTATTTATTGTTTGCGCGCGACAATACAATTCAATCGCCGTTCGTGCCATGGCTCGCGTTGATTCCCGCGTTGATTGCAGGCGCGTTGGGATATTTTGTGAGTGGCTGGATTGCGCGATGGTATGAGAAAGCTGCCAACGGATTGAAAAGCGGATAAACGGATAGCCCGCGCGCTCTATGTGCTAACACACGATTGCACTATCACACTATCGCACTATCACACTATCGCACTATTGCACCATCGCACGATTGCGCTCTTTCATAAATCATAAATTCATGGAGGCACTATGCCTACAGACATGCCTAAAGCTTATGACCCGCGTGAAACCGAACAACGCCTTTACGATTGGTGGGAATCGAAAGGTTATTTCGCGCCAAAGATTGACCCGCGCTCCGAAGGTGCGCCAAAACCATTCGTGATTGTCATTCCGCCGCCGAACGTGACGGGCGAATTGCATCACGGGCACGCGATGTTTGTGACGTTTGAAGATTTGCTCATTCGTTGGCATCGCATGATGGGCGAACCGACACTGTGGCTGCCCGGCTCGGACCACGCGGGGATTGCGACGCAAAACGTTGTCGAAAAAGCGTTGGTGAAACAGGGAACCTCGCGCAAAGAACTCGGACGCGAAGAATTCATAAATCGCGTGTGGGACTGGAAAGCCGAATACGGCAGCATCATCACGCGCCAAATTCGCCGCATGGGCGCGTCGGTGGATTGGACACGCGAACGGTTCACGATGGATGAACAACTTTCGCGCGCGGTGCGCGAAGCATTCGTTCGCCTGTACGAAAAGGGTCTCATCTATCGCGGCCCGCGGCTCGTGAATTGGTGTCCAAAAGATGAATCCGCCATCAGCGATTTGGAAGTGGAACACGAAGAGCGTCAAGGCAATTTGTGGTACGTGAAATATCCGATTGAAAATTCGCCGAATGAATTTATCACGGTGGCAACCACGCGTCCCGAAACGATGCTCGGCGATACGGCAGTGGCGGTGCATCCCGACGATGAACGCTATCAACATCTCATCGGCAAAATGGCGCTGCTGCCCGAACTGAATCGTCCGATTCCAATCATCGCCGACGAAAGCGTTGACCGCGAGTTTGGCACGGGCGCGGTCAAAGTGACGCCCGCGCACGACCCGAATGATTACGAACTCGGCATGAAACACAATCTGCCGTTTATCAATGTGATGAACACCGACGCGACGATAAACGAAAATGGTGGACAATACGCGGGCCTCGATAGATACGACGCGCGTAAAAAAATCGTGGCGGATTTGGAACGCGATGGGCTTTTGGCAAAAGTGGAAAATCACGCGTTGAGCGTGGGAACGTGTCAACGCTGCCATACGGTCATCGAGCCGTTGATTTCGACGCAGTGGTTTGTGAAAACGAAACCGCTCGCCGAGCCATCCATCGAAGCGGTGCGTTCGGGCAAAATCAAAATCGTGCCGCAGCGTTTTGAAAAAATTTATTATCAATGGATGGAAAACATTCGCGATTGGTGCATCTCGCGCCAACTGTGGTGGGGGCATCGCATTCCCGTGTGGTACGCGCCCGATGGCTCGATGTTTTGCGCGCGCGACGCGGCGGACGCGCAGCAGCAAGCGCGTGAAAAATTTGGCGCAGATGTAAAACTGGCCCAAGACCCCGATGTGTTGGATACGTGGTTCTCGTCCGGGCTGTGGCCCTTTTCGACGCTCGGCTGGCCCGACGACACGGAGGATTTGCGCTATTTTTATCCGGGTTCGGTGCTTGAAACGGGTTACGACATTTTGTTTTTCTGGGTGGCGCGGATGATTATGCTCGGCATCGAACTCATGGACGACATTCCGTTCGACACCGTGTACTTGCACGGCATCATGCGCCATACCGACGGCAGCAAAATGTCGAAAAGCGATTTTCGCGCGGGCGACAATCCGCTCGATGTCATTGCCGATTATTCCGCCGACGCGCTGCGTTTCTTTATTGTCACCAGCGCGTCGCCGGGCAACGATGTCCGCATCAATTTGGAAAAAATCGCGGACGCGCGCAATTTCGGCAATAAAATTTGGAA
The DNA here is from genome assembly GCA_021463195.1 of Anaerolineae bacterium. Classification (GTDB taxonomy): domain Bacteria; phylum Chloroflexota; class Anaerolineae; order UBA4142; family SHND01; genus SHND01. The sequence goes on along the minus strand of JAJTXZ010000041.1, from coordinate 30,279 downwards.
CGCCGCGCGGTTCGTGATTTCCAATCTCGGCGCGGAGGAGGGATTGGAGACTGGAGATTGGAGACTGACGTTTGACGAATCACGCTTGACTTTGCCCGACCGTTGGATACTTTCGCGCGAACACAATCTAATCAATCGCGTCAATGATTTGTTCCGCGAATATCGTTTCAACGAAGCCGCGCAAGATATTTATCATTTCTTGTGGGACGAATACTGCGATTGGTACATCGAGGCATCCAAAGTGATTTTGAATGGCGACGACGAAAATGCAAAGCACAATACGCGCGCAGTCCTGGTGCATGTGTTGGAACACGCGTTGCGTCTGCTTCATCCCATGATGCCGTTCGTGACCGAAGAAATTTGGCAGCACTTGCCACACAAGGGAGAGGCGTTGATTGTGGCGAATTGGCCCCAAAGCGGCAAACACACCGACGCAGAAGCGGAAGCGGCGTTCGCGCGCATCATGGACGCGGTGCGCGCGATTCGCAACGCGCGTTCGGAATTCAACGTCGAACCCGCGAAACGCATCCCCGCCATTCTCTCCGCGAATGAACACGCGACGACGTTTGAGACGCAACGCGCGGTTCTCGCCGCGCTCGCGCGTTTGGATGCCGCACAGTTGCAGATTGTCGCGCAAGTGGACACGAAACCCGAAAATGCGTATTCCGCGATTCTCGATTCGGGCATCCAAATTTATCTGCCGCTCGCGGGGATGCTCGATTTGGAAAAAGAAAAGAAACGCATCACAGCGGAATTGGATAAAGCGCGCGCGGACGCCGAACGCACGCAAGCAAAACTCGACAGCGATTTTGCCACCAAAGCGCCCGCAGCGGTGGTGAATAAAGAACGTGAACGCTTGAACGCGACGCGGGAACGAATCGTGAAATTGCAGGAACAATTGAATGGCATGAATTAGAGATTAGAGACTGGAGACCGAACTGCTTTTCTCCAATCTCTAATCTCTAGTCTCTCCTCTCCACTCTCTATGCGCGTAATTTCCGGCACCGCCAAAGGCAGAATTCTAAAATCGCCGCCCGATTCCACCCGTCCGATCATGGACCGCGTCAAAGAGAATTTGTTCAACATTCTCGGCACGGACGTAATTGACGCGAACGTGTTGGATTTGTACGCGGGCGCGGGCAGCGTCGGCATCGAAGCATTATCGCGCGGCGCCACGGGCGCGACGTTTGTGGAATTCAACGACGACGCGTTAAAAACAATCCGCGAAAATTTGAAATTGACCAAACTCGCGCCGCGCGCCACCATCGTCCGCGAAAATGTGTATCGCTTTTTGAAAAAGCCGCCGTCAATTCCATTTGACATCATTTATGTCGCGCCGCCGCAATACAAAAAGATGTGGCAGGAAACGATGAAACTCCTCAACGCGCGTCCGCAGTGGTTGAGCAAAGAAGGAACGCTCGTCGTACAGATTCATCCTGTAGAGTTTGAAGAATTGGAATGGCAGTCGTTTGTGTTGCAAGATACGCGCAAGTATGGAAGTACGTTGTTGTGTTTTTACGCGAAACAAAAATGAACTCGACGCGCTTGCGCTATCCCACTACACGCTGGCTCCTCGCGCTTTTGTTGGCGGCTTCCATCCTGGTCGCCGTCTTGTATCACTTTTTAGTGCCCGGCGCCAAGAATGAATTTTGGGACAATGTTACCGCAACGATCATTGGTCTCATTGTCGGCGTCAGCATTCCGGTTTTTTTGGAACGCAGCGCCCGCACATCGGACGAGAGCGTGCAACGCCTCAAGACCTTGCGCCTTGTGCAGATGGAGATCGCGCACAATCACGCGGCGGTGGATTTCATTCTCGCCGCGGATGGAGTGACGGCGCAACAAATGCTCGAACATCGGTTCACGTCCGAAGTGTGGGACGCGCTTTCGGACGGCGGCGAGTTGACATGGATTAACGACCATCATTTGCTGCGCTGCATGGCGAATGCCTATGCGCGCAGCAAACCGCTTGCCCATTTACAGGATCGTTATATTGACTCGCGCATCATCAACGACGTGCTGCGATTCGACGCGTATTTACGCACCCTACGCAGCAGCATTCGAGACATCAATCCGTACATTGACGCGGCGTTGGATGCGGTAAATGAAGCAGTGGGGGAAAAATGAGCATCGTTTTTGACCGCGCCGTTGAATATTACGACCAAACGCGCGCGATGCCGCCCGAACGACATCGCGCGATGATTGACGCGTTGGTGCGCGAAACGGGCATGAATGAAAATTCGCGCGTGCTGGAAGTTGGCATCGGCACGGGACGAATCGGCATGTCTGTTGCAGAACAGGTTCAGCGTTTATTTGGAATTGATTTATCGCTAGAAATGATGGGCGTCTTGCGCCGCAAACTCGCGGACACAGAATTGAATATCAGCATCGCCCAAGCGGACGCGGGCAAATTGCCTTTCGGTGATGAAGCGTTCGATGTGGTGTATGCGGTGCATGTGTATCATCTCGTCGCGGGTTGGCAACAGGCAATGCGCGCCGCGCGGCGCGTGGTGAAACGCGGCGGTTATTTCGTCACCAGTTTTCACAAGCGCGAGGAGGATTCGCCGAACGCGCGCATTCGCGAGCAATTGCGCGCGTTCGCGAATGGTCGAGGTATCGAGACCAAGCGTCCGGGCACTCAATCCGAAGAAGAAATTTTGGACGAGATAAAGTCTTGGGGTGATGAGCCGCGTATCGTTGTCTGTAGCGCGTGGACAGAATCGGAAATTCCTGAAAAAATTTTAGAGGAAATGGACCGCCAGATTTTTTCCGAGACGTGGGTTATTCCGCGCGCGGTGATGGATGAAGCGATACCGCGGCTGCGCGCGTGGGCGGTGGAAACGTATGGAGATTTGAGCAAACCAATTAACGTCGCCTCTGAAACGCGTTGGTTGGTGACGAAAAAATTGTAGGGGCGTTTTGTCGGGGCGTTTTATTAAACGCCCCAACGTTTAAAATAATTGCGCGCCGGGTTGCTGATTTTGAATCGCTTCGCGTACGCGTTCCGCCGAAGGTTTGCCAAGATAAATGTCCGCATCGGACAAAGTATCGCGCAGTTTTAGCAGCGGCGTCTCATTATGATTCCAATGTTTGTACGCTTCGCGGAATACGTCGCGTGAGATGATGTATTGATAACGTCCGGTCAATTCGTCGCTCGGTTCGGATAACGCGCCAACATCGAACGAGCGCACGAGCGTCGTCAAATCTTGGTTGGAATAGAGAGTGATTGTATCGTCCATATCCTTGTTGGAAAACAAAATCCTCTTTCGCATCACGGCGCAAAAGAGGATTTGTTCGATTGTGGCGTCCTCGAGCAGGCTTGAACTGCTAACCTTTACCTCCGCAGGGTAACGCTCTATCCAATTGAGCTACGAGGACAGTCGAGATTTATGATTTTAGATTTATGATTGCTGATTTGAATTGCCGAGCAATCATAAATCAGCAATCTACAATCTTCAATCGTAAGGCGGAGGGGGCGGGATTTGAACCCGCGCTAGAGGAATAACCCCCTAGAGCCGCTTAGCAGGCGGCCGCACTAGACCTGGCTATGCGACCCCTCCAGATTCCGGCGGAGCAGGAAGGATTCGAACCTCCGTGCCTTTCGACCATCCGCTTTCAAGGCGGCGCCGTTTGTCCACTCCGGCACTGCTCCATGAACGTCGGCATTTTAACAGAGAGGCAGTGAATCGTCAAATAATTTGGCGTATATTGGGTTTGAATCTTTTGTCCTCGCCTATTTCATGCTATAGTTTTGCCGATGCAACTATCGAAAGTTAACCTCTCGACGCGCGCGCGCCGCAATGCCGATGCCCTTGTCAGCGCCGCGCTTTTTTTACTGACCGTTATCGTTTATTTCAAAACACTTGCGCCCGGCGTCGCGTATTTGTTTGACGATTCGCTGGAATTTCAACTTCTCGCCGCGCGCATGGCAATCGCGCATCCGACCGGCTATCCGCTGTATTCCATACTGTTGAAACTGGCGACCTTTCTGCCGTTCGGCGATGTGGCATATCGCGCCAATTTGTTATCCGCCGTGTGCGGCGCCGGCGCGGTCGCGTTTTTGTATCTCGGCGCGCGTCAGCTCACCGCGCGTTTTGCCCGAGCCGAAAATATGGCGGGCGAAATTTTGACGCGCGCGCCTGCGCTCATCGCGGCGCTGCTGTTTGCGTTTGGCAAAACATTTTGGGCGCAAAGCGTTTTGGCGGAAGTGTACGCGCTGCAAGCGTTTTTGACCGCAGTCATGTTGTGGCTCGTTTTGCGTTGGGGCGCGCAACGCGCGCCGCGCAGTCCAATCGCGCTGCTCGTGATCGTTTTCTGGGCGGGATTGATGTTGACGCATCACCGTATGTCGGTTTTGCTCTTGCCCGCGCTCGGCGTGTATGTGTTGAGCTATGACCGTTCCTTTTTGCGCGAGCCGCGCGCGCTTGCGAAAATGGCAGCGGTTTTTGTCTTGCCATTGCTGTTGTATCTGTATCTGCCAATACGCGGCGCGGTAACCTCCTCGCTCGACGGCGCGTATCAAAATACGCCGGAAGGATTTTTGAATTGGATTTTAGGCACAGCGTACACGGTCTTTATCACGCAGAATCCGCTCGCGCAGACACGCGACAGCGCGTATTATTGGACGCTGCTGGTGAATGCGTTCACGCCCTTGGGTCTGAGCATTGCCATTGGCGGATTCGTCGCGTTATTTTTGCGCGCGTGGCGCGAGTGGCTGCTGCTCGCGTTGGCGCTCGCCGCGAATTTGATTTTTGGATTGACGTATCGCGTCGCGGACATTGACGTTTTTTTCATTCCGACATTTATGTTGGGCGCGTTATTGGGCGCGGCAGGGTTATCCGGTTTATTGTGGCTCGCCTATTATAGCTGGTCGCCACGCGTAGCGTTATTCGTATCCGCGGTCGGCGCGCTGGCGCTGTTATGGTTACCGGTGACGTTGTTTCAAGATAATTACGCGCGCGTGGATTTATCGCGTAAAACGGATGTAAGCGCGTATGGGCGCGCGCTGCTGACACAGCCGCTGCCCGAAAATGCGACGCTCATCGGCATTCTTGGCGAAATGTCGCTGGCGCGTTATTTGCAAGAGACGCAAGGGATGCGCCCCGATGTGGAAACGATTGCCGCGGACCAAGAAGACGCGCGCCGCCAAGCTATTGAGGATGCGTTGGCGCGTGGACGCGCCGTGTATTTGACGCGACCCTTGACGGGGCTTGAACAGAAATATTCATTGAGTTCGGTCGGACCATTGATCCAAGTGCAGCGGCGCGCCAATCGTCAAACCGCGCCGACGCCGGAACACACGCTAGCCGCGGATTTTGGCGATGTGAAATTGTTGGGCTATACGCGCGCGCTCAATGCCGCAGACGCGCGTCATGTAGATATTACTTTATTTTGGCAGCCGCAGAAAAAAATCGCCGACAATCGTCTAGTGTCTCTAAAATTGATTGACGCGAACGGGCGCATCGCGGGCCAGCTTGACCGTCAACCGACGCTGGACGCGTATCCGACTAGCGCGTGGCGTGTCAATGAATATATCGCGGACGCGTATCAGACGCCGATTTTTGTCGGCGCGGCGCCGGGCGAATATGCGCTCCAAGTGACCTTGTACAATCCTGAATCGGGTAAGGTGTACGGACAACAAATATTAGAACAGGTCACTGTGGCGGCGACGACCGAAAATGTGGCGAGTGAATTGTTGGGCGTAAATCAAATTGTGTTGCGCGATGTCGGCGGAATCCAACTCGTCGGCTATGATTTGGATACGAGCGAACCGTTCGCGCCGGGCGCGAGTGTGCCTGTGACTTTGCTGTGGCGCATTCCGCAAGCGGACGCGACGCGCGAAATTGATCTTGTCGTTACCGACCAACTGGGCAAAAGCATTGTTTCGCAAACCGCGTCGGTGGGGGGGGGGGCACGCTGGCAAACCAATATGCGCGTCAAACTATTAGCGTGACGCTGCCGCCAACGCTTGCGCCCGGCAAATATCCGCTGCGGGTCATAGTGCGTGGCGGCATGAATCTGCCGTTCACGTCCAATACCATGACGCTGGGCATGTTGGAGGTCGCGGCGCAATGAACATGGATTTGAACTCCGACATTGGCGAAAGTTACGGCATTTACAAAATTGGCGCTGATGAAAACTTGATACCGTATCTCACTTCCGCCAATATCGCGTGCGGTTTTCACGGCGGCGACCCGCAAGTGATGCAGCGCACGGTGCGATTGTGCAAAACACATGGCGTTGGCATCGGCGCGCATCCGGGCTACCCGGATGTGCCGGGCTTTGGGCGTCGCGTTATTCAGTTGAGCGAGAGTCAAGTGGAAAATATAATCTTGTATCAACTGGGCGCGCTCGCGGCGTTTACGCGGGCGCAAGCCGTGCCGCTGCGCCATGTGAAACCGCACGGCGCGTTGTACAATTATGCCGCGCAGGATATGCCGACTGCGCGCGCGATCGCGCGCGCAGTGGCATGTTTTGATGCCAAGTTGATTTTGGTCGGGCTGGCGAATTCGCGCTTGATTCAAGCGGCGATGGAACTTGGCGTTCCGTACGCGCGCGAAGGATTTATTGACCGCGCGTATCAGAGCGATGGAACATTGGTGGCGCGCGCGGCAGCGGGCGCGGTGATTACGTCGCCGGCGCGCGCGGCGCGCGCGGCAGTTCGATTGGCGTGTCAAGGCGTCGCGCGAACGATAGATGGAAAAACTATATCGTTAGAGGTGGACACTTTGTGCCTTCACGGCGATACGCCGGGCGCGGCGCGTATCGCGGCGGCGGCGCGGCGAGCGCTGCGCGCGGCGGGCGTGACATTGCAAGCAATGTCGGCATAGCGCAAAGCGCGCGGTTGTTTTGGCGTAAAACAGCCGCGCTATTTTTTTTATGCTGTCTTTTCCAAGACTATGCGCGATGGGCGACGCGGCGCTATTGGTTGAATTGGGCGCCGAGCTAGATGTCGCGCTGAACGCGCGCGCGCACGCGTTGGCGCGGTATGTGGAAACGCTGCGCGGAGTTGTGACGACGACGCCCGGTTACACGACGCTGCTGGTCGAGTACGATCCTGCGCTGCGCGAATATGACGCGCTGCGCCAAGAAATTGAAAACGCGCTGCATACTCTCGACGCGCCGCCGCCGCGCGCCGCGCGCGTGATTGAAATCCCGACGCGTTATGGCGGGGCGGATGGACCCGATTTGGATTTTGTGGCGTGGCACAGTCGCCTTACTGCCGCGCAAGTGATTCAGTTGCACACGCGCGTTGTGTATCACGTCTTTATGTTGGGCTTTGCGCCCGGTTTTCCGTATCTCGGCGTTGTGGATGAAAAAATCGCCGCCCCGCGTTTAGAGACGCCGCGCGCGCGCGTGCCGGCGGGTTCAGTGGGCATTGCGGGACGGCAAACGGGAATTTATCCGCGCGAATCGCCGGGCGGTTGGCGTCTCATCGGACGCACGGATGCTAAATTGTTTGACCCAACGCAAGAGCCGCCGACTTTGTTGCGCGCGGGCGATTGCGTGCGATTTAGCCCCATCGAACATTAAAACAACAGGACACGGGATGCTGCAAATTATCGAACCCGGAATCTTGACGACGCTCCAAGACTTGGGACGCGAGAGGTATCAAGCGTACGGCGTGACGCGCGGCGGAGCGATGGACGAACGCGCGCTGCGCGCGGCAAATGCGTTGGTCGGTAATGCCGCGGGCGACGCGTGTTTGGAAATTATGTCGGGCGGCGTGACGTTACGCGCGCTCGAAAAATGTTTGGTGGCGATCGCGGGCGCGCCGTTTAGCGTGCGTGTGCAGACGCGCGCGACGCCGCACAATGCCGCGCTGTTTTTGCGCGCGGGCGATGTGCTGCGGATGGATGCGCCCGTTTGGGGCAGATACGCGTATCTGGCAATCGGCGGCGGCTTTGATGTGCCGCGTGTGTTGGGTTCGCGCGCGACAGCGCTGCGCGATGGGTTTGGCGGCTTGGACGGGCGGGCATTGCGCGACGGCGATGTTTTGCGCGCGCTGCCGCGTGACTTGGCAATGGAACGCGCGGGGCGCATGTTGGACGATTCGTTTGCGCGCTATTATGCGGATGCGGCGCCGCTGCGCGTAATCTTGGGCCCGCATACAGAATGGTTTGAGGATGACGCGCGCGAATTATTTTGGCGCGCGTCGTTTCAGGTGAGCGCGTTGTCAGACCGTCAAGGCACGCGTCTCATTGGCGCGGCGATTCCGCGGCGCGCGGGTGAATTGTTGTCGTGCGGCGTTACGCGCGGGGCAATTCAGATTCCGCCGGACGGACAGCCGATTGTATTGCAAGCCGACCATCAAACTGTCGGTGGATATCCAATCTTGGCGACGGTCTTGCGCGCGGAATTGCCGCGCTTGGCGCAACTGCGCGCGGGGGACATGACGCGTTTTGTGGCGATATAGGCAAGCGTATAAAAAACGGCGGCAGAAAATTTTCTGCCGCCGTTTTGGTTTAACTATCGTCCAACGGGTCTTGGGTGGGCGTGGGCTGCGCGTTCGGATCCGGGGTGCGTGTGGGAATATTGGCGCGCGTCGGATTGGTGACAGGTCCAGAAGTTGAAAATTTGATGGTCGCCGATTGACACGAGCCGGAACTATTTTCGCTGTCTTCGACGCGTTCCGCATCGGTTTTTACAATAGCGATTTCGGAAATGCGCTGCATGGTGGCGGGGTCAATGACCCATAAATACCAGGTACCGCCATTGGGCGCGTTGGCGTTGATGTTGTGAAAGAAATAGCCCTGCCGCGGGTCGGCGCCGGTGCGGAAATCGTCGTTTGGGTCGGGCTGTCCATCCGGCCCTTGTGAAATGCGGACGAGTACGCCATTCTTGGGCTGATTGTTTTCGTATACAAAGCCCTCGATATAGGTACGCACATTTGGACCGCAGCGCGATTCTTGAATGCGATATTTGTATTGCGCGGTTGGCGATGGCTGCGGCGGCGGATTGGTTGGTTTAGGCGGCGGCGGCGCGACGGGTTTGCGTGTTGGCGCCGCGGCTTGGGGCGCGTTCGTCGGTTGCGCCTGTGGCGGCGGCGCTTGAGTGGGTGGCGCTGGCACATCAGTGACGGCAGTGATTTCGGTCGGGAGTATTTCCGCCGACGCGGTAGCTGGTTTGCTTACGCGCGTCGGGAGGCGCGTGACGCGGGCGCGCGCGGCGGGCGCGGTCGCGCGCAGTTGCGCGATGGTTTCAGCGGTGCGACAGGCGAGCGTGAACGTTAAAAGGGCAAGCAATAAAAACCACAATGAATGGCGTTTGAAAGACATATATACTCTTTACGCGGAATAGAGTATTTATAATCAAGATAACGCGAATCGCAAAATGTGGCGAGTGAATTTTATCGGCGCGCTGACGCGTCAAACTGGCGCGCGCCTATGATATAATCTTGGCGTTTTATGAATTTATTTAAATGGCTGCGTCAACGTTTGGATCGGTTGGCGGCGCGCACTTCGCTGTGGAAATGGTTTTACGTCGGCATTGGCGTCAAACGCTGGCTCTTTGCGCTGCTCGCGGGCGTAGCGCTTTTGGCGTTGGGGTTGGCGTATTTTGCGGTCGAATTGTATCGCGAGCAGCCCTTTCCCGATTTTGTTTATTACGTCACGCTGCAATTTTTGCCGCGTCTTGCGCGCGCGTTGTTGTTTAGCGCGTTAGGGATAACGCTTGTCGCGCTCGGTTTGTATAAATTGAATCAAACGCTGCTCGCGGGATTGCCGACGCGTTCAACTTCGTTGGTGGAAAATTTGTATCGCAAACGCATTCGCAAACGCGACTTGAAAATCGTATGTATTGGCGGCGGCACGGGCATGTCCACTCTGTTGCGCGGCTTGAAAAATTATTCCGATAATTTGACCGCGATTATTACGGTGGCGGATGATGGCGGCAGTTCGGGGCGCTTGCGTCAGGAATTGGGTGTGCTGCCCCCCGGCGATTTTCGGCAGTGCATCGCGGCGCTCGCGGATGCCGAGCCGTTGATGGCGCGCTTGTTGGAATATCGTTTCCCGAACGATTCCGGTCTGGGCGGACATGCGTTTGGCAATTTGCTGATTGCGGCGATGGCGGGTGTGACAGGCAATTCGGAGCGCGCGTTGATGGAAGCGTCGCGCGTTTTGGCGGTGCGCGGACGCATTTTGCCCAGCACGTTGGAGAATGTGACATTGTGCGCCGAAGTGCGCGGGTCGCACGAAGCGCAAACCGCGCGGGTGAGCGGCGAATCGCAAATCGCCAAATTCGGCAAACCGGTGCAGCGCGTGTATTTAGAGCCAGAAAATGTGCCGGCGTATCCCGACGCGGTGCGCGCGCTGTTGCACGCGGATTTAATTGTCGTTGGGCCTGGCAGTTTGTACACCAGCGTTTTGCCCAATTTGCTGGTCGAGCGCATTGGCCAAGCGGTCATTGAATCGTCGGCGCGCAAAATTTTGGTGTGCAATGTGGCGACGGAACGCGGCGAGACGGATCGCTATGCGGTTGAAGATTATGCGCACGCGCTGGAACGACATTGCGATGGTTTGGAATTTGATGGAATCCTCGTCAATGACCAAATCGCGGGCGCGCTGCCGCCACAAGCGCAGATCGAGTTTGTCGCGCCGCGTCAAGTTAATCCCAAATATACGTTTGCGGATGTAGTGGATGTGGAACGACCGTGGCGGCATGATTCGGAAAAGTTGGCGCGCGCGCTGTTGCGCTGGTACGCAAATCAGACCAAATCTGTAACGTTGCGCGCGGATAATGACAGGCGGCGCGAAGCGTCGTATCAAAAACGCGGCAGCCGCGAAAATGTTGGAACGTTGGAACGGTGAACGTTATTTTGCGTTACCCAAGTTGGTTGACGCGCGCGCGAATGATGATTGCAAAGAAATAGCGCCGCAGGCGTAAAACGAAAATCAAAAATCAGACAAGGAGTCAAAATATGGGAGCACGTATCGGCATTAATGGATTCGGACGCATCGGGCGGCAGGTCACCAAAGCGCTCAAGGAGAGCTACAAGGGGATTGATATTGTGGCGGTGAACGATTTAGCGTCGCCGGAAGAAAACGCGCATTTGTTCAAGCACGACACCAATTACGGGAAATATCCCGGCACGGTCGCGGTGGATGGCGACAATATCGTCATTGACGGCGATGCCATTAAAGTCTTGAAAGAAAAAGATCCGGCGAAATTGCCGTGGAAAGATTTGGGCGTCGAGCTTGTCATCGAATCCACCGGCCTGTTTACGGACGCGGATAAAGCCAAAGCGCACATCGCCGCCGGCGCGAAACGCGTGATTATTAGCGCGCCTGCCAAAGGCGAAGACATTACCGTTGTTTTGGGCGTGAATGAGAAACAATATGACCCCGCGAAACATTTCATCGTATCGAACGCGTCTTGCACCACTAATTGTCTCGCGCCTGTCGCCAAGGTTTTGGAGGATTCGTTTGGCATCGAGAACGCGTTAATGACCACTGTGCATTCGTACACCAACGATCAAAAAATTCTGGACGTGGTGCATAAAGATTGGCGACGCGCGCGCGCGGCGGCGATGAACATTATTCCGACGACGACTGGCGCGGCTAAAGCGGTGGCGTTGACGATGCCCGAACTCAAAGGCAAGTTTCACGGTTACGCGCTGCGCGTGCCGACCTCGACCGTTTCAGTGGTGGACCTCGTTGGCAATTTAAAGCGCGCCGCGACGGCGGAAGAAATTAACGCCGCGTTCAAAGCCGCGTCGGAAGGCGCGTTAAAGGGCATTCTCGGTTACAGCGAAGAACAGCTCGTCTCATCTGATTACAAAGGCGACCCGCGCTCGTCCATCGTGGACGCGGAATTGACGATGGTGATTGGCGGCAATCTATTCAAAGTTGTTTCGTGGTACGATAATGAATGGGGCTATTCCTGTCGCGTCGCGGATTTGACTAATTTCATGATTCAAAAAGGTTTGTAGAGGCGAGTGGAGTTTAAAGACTGGAGACCGAAGAATTATTATTCCACATGGGATGCGGAAACGGCTCCAGTCGCGTTTTTTTTGCGACTGCCATGAACAAGAAAACTATTCGCGAGATTGAGGTCAAAGGCAAACGCGTTTTGGTGCGCTGCGATTTCAATGTGCCGCAAGACAAACAAGATTTGCATATCACCGACGACCGCCGCATTCGCGAAGCGCTGCCGACAATCAATTACTTGCTCGAACACGGCGCGGCATTGATTTTGATGTCGCATCTGGGGCGACCCAAAGGCAAGGACGAAAAATATTCGTTGAAACCCGTCGCCGCGCGTTTGCAAGAATTGTTGGGGCGACCCGTGCAAATGGCGAACGATGTGATTGGCGACGCGGTGGTCGCGCAGGCGCAGGCGTTAAAGCCCGGCGATGTCATGTTGTTGGAGAATGTGCGTTTTTATCCTGAAGAGGAAAAGAACGACCCGGCGTTCGCGCGCGAATTGGCGCGGCTGGGCGAGGTGTATGTAAATGACGCGTTCGGTTCGGCGCACCGCGCGCACGCTTCAACGTGCGGCGTCGCCGCGTATTTGCCGGCGGTCGCCGGATTCCTGATGGAAAAGGAATTGAATTATCTTGGCGGCGCGCTGGAAAATCCCCGCCGTCCGTTCGTTGCCATTCTCGGCGGCGCCAAAATCGGCGACAAGATTGGCGTGATTGAGAATCTTTTGCCAAAGGTGGATCGCATTCTCATCGGCGGCGGGATGGCGAATACGTTCATGTTGGCAAAAAGTTATCCGGTGGGCGCGTCGCTGGTGGAAGCGGATAAACTCGATCTCGCGCGCGCGCTGCTGCAAAACGGCGCGACGAAATTGGTCTTGCCCATAGATTGGGTTATCGCCGACCGATTCGCGGCGGATGCTCAAGCGCAAACTGTGACGGCGACAAATGTGCCGAACGACTGGCGCATTCTCGATATTGGGCCCGCGACGATTCAGCTGTTTGAGCAGGAATTGCAAAACGCGAAAACGGCGATATGGAATGGTCCGATGGGCGTATTTGAATTTCCGAAATTCGCGCGCGGCACGCTGGCGATTGCGCGCGCGCTAGCGAATTTGACGGATTGCGTCACGATCATTGGCGGCGGCGATTCCGCGGCGGCGGTGGAAAGCGCGGGGGTCGCCGATAAAATGTCGCACGTCTCGACGGGCGGCGGCGCGAGTTTGGAATTTATGGAAGGGCGCGCGCTGCCCGGCGTTCAAGCGCTGCAGGATAAATGATTCGCGCCGCGCGCGGCGGCGAATTCGATTTGTCGGTCAGTGGACTGGCAGTTGTCATGGAACAACAACAAGCTAAAACTCTGCCGTATCAAGGCAGAGTTTTTTTATTGATCCGCATTCAACAAGAGCGCTCCAGTATGCGGCGGCATTTCGATTTGCGAAATGATTGCGCCATTCCGCGCGCGATATTTGCGCGGCAAAAGGAACGCGTGTTTGTCCGCGCTCGGATTGACCAAGACCAAGCCGCGCGCAAAACGGCGTTGATATACGCCATTCGCTTTAATCACGGCGGTTTGCGGCGCGCCCAACGCTTCCATGTCAAGGAACTGTCCCAACTCTATTTGCGTGGGTGCATCCGGCGCGCCGAAAAAAATGTGCGTGTTATTGGCGCCAAGCCAGAAGGAGGCGAGCGCATATTCCATCCACGCGGCATAGTCGGTTGAAGAATTTTGGTTTGCGGGCGCTATACGCGCGGCGGTCAGCACGAGCGCATCGGGATTGGCGGACAATGTCGCAAGCGTATTCACCTGTTGCTTCCATGCGGCTTCGTCGAGAAATTGTTCGGCTGCGCCATCCGGCGCGCGTAAAAAATTTTCCAACATCAAACCATCCGCGCGCGCGCGCAGCGTTTCAAGCTGCGCGGTGTCGGTGATGAAAACGCTTGCCAAGACCCAACGCGGTTCGAGCGCTGTCTGGAGAGCTTGCAGCGCCTCAGGTTCCGCCTGCGTGGTCGGGAGCATTACGACGCCGTTAAAAGCGTCGGGCAAAGGACGCGCGGATTCTGTCGCGACGATTTGAAAAATGAATGAATCGTTTTTGATACGTTCAAATTCGTCAGCAGGCGTCACTAAAATCTGCGCCTGTTGCGCGACGGTATCTTGAGCGTACGCGCTTTGGTCGCGCGTCAGCGCCCAGATACCTAACGCGTCGCGCGGCGCGGCGGGTAAATTGCGCGCGTTGGGGTCGCGCGTAGGCAGTGGCGCGCGGGTATTTTGAATGACCAACGTGGCGGTCGGGCCCGGCGGCGTGTTGGTGGGCGTTGGCGCGGGCGTCCAGATGGCGGGATATTGTTGCAGCGGATAAGGGGTTGGCGGCGGATTGGCGACACAGCCCGCCAACGCGCACAGGAGCGATAATAATAAACCGAATTTCATGGCGCGAGTGTATCCGAAAATTTTCTCTTTACAAAAAATAGGCGGACAGGTAAAATTCACTTTCAAGAAGTGGAGCGAGTATGACGGATTTGGAATTTTTAATCGCGTTGGCGCAATCGTATGCGCCCGAGATGGATGCCGAGCGCATTGAACGCGCGTACGCGGTGGCGGTTACCGCGCACGCGGGCCAAACGCGTTCGTCGGGCGAGCCGTATGTGACGCATTCGTTGGCGACTGCCAAAATCCTCGCCGATTTGTATATGGATGGCGATACGATTGTGGCGGGTTTGCTGCACGATGTGCCGGAAGATACGGCGGTCACGGTGGAAGAATTGCGCGCGCAGTTTGGCGACGATGTGGCGAATCTCGTGGATGGCGTGACCAAACTTTCCAAATTGGAAAGTTACGGCAAAGAGCAGGTGGAAGCGGAATCGCTGCGGAAAATGTTTTTGGCGATGGCGGAGGATATACGGGTGGTCTTGATCAAGCTCGCCGACCGTTTGCACAATATGCGGACGTTGGGCGCGCTGTCGCACGCAAGACAAATCAAAATCGCGCGCGAGACGCTCGAAATTTTCGCGCCGCTCGCCAATCGGCTTGGCATCTATAATATTCGTCGCGAACTCGAAGATTTGGCATTGAAATATCTGGAACCCGCCAAGTTTGACGAAATTGAAGCGTTGTTATCGGATGACCGCGATGACCGACATTCTTATATTGGACAAGCGATTACGCAGCTGCGCGAACGTTTGGCGCAAGACGATATTACGGCGGAGATTACGGGGCGCCCCAAACATATTTACGCGATTTATAAAAAGATGCTTGCCAAGCGGCGCGATTTTGAACATATTTACGATATTCGCGCGATTCGCTGTCTTGTGAATGACAAGAATCAATGTTATCAGGTGTTTGGCATTGTGCATTCATTGTGGACGCCGATTCCCGGCGAGTTTGACGATTACATCGCGAAACCCAAGGAGAACGCGTATCAATCTTTGCATACGGCGGTGATTGGCCCTGGCGGCAAGGCGCTGGAGGTGCAAATTCGCACGCGTGAAATGCACCAAATCGCGGAATATGGCGTCGCCGCGCATTGGCGTTACAAAGAACCGGGCGGCAAACGCGATCCCAAGTTGGAAGAGAAAATTAACTGGCTGCGGCAGTTGCAGGAATGGCGCGCCGAGGTCAGTTCCGCCAGCGAATATGTGGACGCGCTCAAGACGGATGTATTTCACGATCAGGTCTATGTGTTTACGCCCAAAGGTAAAATTATTGAATTGGCTGCCGGCGCGACGCCGATTGACTTTGCCTATCACATTCACACCGAAGTCGGCAATCGCTGCCGCGGCGCCAAAGTGAATGGCAAACTGGTCGCGCTCGAAACGGCGCTCAAGACCGGCGACCGCGTGGAAATTCTCACGGCGAAAAAAGGCGGCCCGTCGCGCGATTGGTTGAATCCGACGCTCAGTTTGGTGCATACGGCGCGCGCGCGCGAAAAAATTCGCCAGTATTTTAAAAAGCAAGAACGCGAAGTCGCGCGGGGCGAAGGGCGCGCGCTGTTGGAAAAAGAATTGCGCCGTTTTGGGTTGACGCAAAAAAATTTGGACGAGATTGCCAAGCTGTTCAATTATAAAAATGTGGACGAATTGGCGGAAGCGATTGGTTATGCCGATATCAGTCTGCAACAAATCGGCGTCAAGCTGCTTGATTTGGAGCAGCCAAAATCCGCGCTGGCTGAGCCAATGCCTTTGCTCGAGACAAAAGCGCGCGCCAAAACATCGTCCGATATGCGGTTAGAAGTTGGCGGCGTGGGCGGTTTGTTGACGCGCGTCGCGCAGTGCTGCAAGCCGCTGCCGGGCGACGAAATTATCGGTTATATTTCACGCGGACGCGGCATTATGATTCATCGGCGCGATTGCAAAAATGTGATTGATCATGAAGGTTCGGACGGACGTTGGGTCACGCTTTCGTGGCACGGGATGAAACAAGAACAGGTGTATCCGGTGACGATTGAAGTGCGCGCGTTTGACCGTTCGGGTTTGTTGTACGATTTGTCGGGCGTTGTTGCCGGCGAGAATGTGAATATGACGGCGGTGAGCAGCAAATCGCGTCGCGACAATACCGCGCTGGTCAATGCGACGTTGGAAATTGGCAACGCGAATCAACTGACGCGTATCTTGAATAAAATAGAACGATTGCCGAATGTGTTGGAAGCGCGACGCGTTTCCAACTAGTGGAATGCGTCGCCGCGCTTTTTGCAATGACAAACCGCGCGCCTGATTTGTCCACCCCAAACAAACGCGCCACGCGTAACGCTCTTGACATGTATCCACATTAGTTTGTAAAATATCGCTATTCTTCTATTCTGACTCGTTCATGTTGTTCAACCGGCCATAGTTTATTTGGAAGGGTCAGTGCGCTGGTACATCCAATTCACGCCAACGAAAACACAAAATATCTCTGCGTTCTCGCATGCCAGTCTGCGCTTGCTTTTAACCCGTCGCGAACTTGGTTCGCGCAAAATCGCGCAAGACTTTTTTCTCCAGACTAAATAAACATTCGTTTTAGATTTTTTATTCGGACGCTAGTCAGGGATAGCAAAATATCATATTCAGGAGGTGCCGAGTGTCACGATGGATACTACGCGGTGGATTGGTCGCGCTGGCTCTGGCGGGCGCGTTCGTCTGGTTTGTGACGGCAACGCACGCTGAACCGCCAATACGCGGCGCGCGCATGATGCCGGACACGCGTCGCGACGCGCAGGAGCAGATGCCCCAAACGGAGCAATCGGGTACGGGCTATACGCTTAAATATAGTTTTAGCGCCGACCCCAAGGATAATACCTATGTGGCGAGTTTTGCCCCGGATACACCAACGATTTATGCGTGGGCGACGATTGTAGAAGAAGGCGGCGCGGACCAAAAACAATTTACGATAGATACACAATTCATTGCGCCGGACGGCTCGCCGATAGCTTCGGATTGGTACGGCAGCGATACGGGCACGGTGACGACTTTTCCGTCGGATGCCAAAACTTTTGCCGATACGAATGTGGCGCGCAAGTTTATCAAGGTAGCAGGCACAGCGAACGCGCAGTTGACCGGACAATGGACGGTCAATTTTTCGGTTGGCGGCAAATTGATTGCTTCGGGTAATTTCACCATTGCGGACGCTACCGATATTGGGGAATCTGACGCGGCGGGCGGCGCCGAGCAAGCGCTCAAGGATGCGGGCTATCAAGTTTTAGAGTTCGCCGAGACCAAAGGCAAGAGCGGCAATTTGTTTGCCTTTGCCGTGATGCAGCCCGCGAGCCAAGACCTCTATAGCTCGCAGACGACCAAACAAATTGTGGATGGGCTGACCGCGCTGCGCCAAGCTTTTCCCGATTCCAAAACGCTGTATGTGTTTTTGCATTACAGCGACAAATACGAGATTGCGTACTATACGACTCCGGAAGCGATAGACGCCTATATTCAGTCCAAGGACTTTGACGCGTTCGCGCAGGAATTGAGCTATGACGTTTGGGATTTAGAGACCAACTCGTATTTGGGCAAGGGCGCCAAAGATTTTATCAGTAAAAATTTTGGCGCAGGTTCGTATCAGGCGCCGCCGGGACCCCCGTTACCCAAAGGCAGCAATACCGTCAGTTCGGTGCGCGTGCTGGTCGCGCCTTCCGCGTTGGCTGCCGATGGCGCGAGTAAAGCGATTGTGACGGTGACAGTGTATGACAAGCGCAATCAACCGCTGCCGAACGCCGAAGTGAATTTTGAAATCAGCGGTTCGGGCGAAGGTTCGATGCGGCCGCGTGTGACGGCGACGGATGAAAATGGGCAGGCGGACGCGGTTTTTACGGCGGGCAAAAAAGACGGCGCGGTGACGATTACGGCAACCGCAGGCGGCGTTAGCGGCACCGGCGTAATTACGCTCGGCTCGGGCAGTCAGGACCCCGCGTCGGATAATGTGATTGCGTATCTCAGCGCGCAGGGTTACAAGGCGCTGAAAGCGGGTTATATGGATTCAGCCAAGACCACTGCCGCCGTCGTGGTTGATTTGGGCGCGTCGTACAATATCAATCAGGTCACGGGCCCGATTATCTATGGCATGACTGCGCTGCGGATTAATTATCCGGACGCGAAAACGTTGGCAGTGCTGATTCCATATCAGGAAAATCTGCTGTTCTTTTCCGCCAGCGCGACAGATTTTAATGACATGCTTCAAGCGCTCAATGCCGCCAAGACAGAGGACGAGAAAAAAGCGGCATTTCAGAGTTTCCTATCCATTGTGTTTGCCCAGTCGTCGTATATTGACCGCAACGGCAAGCCGATTTCGAATTTCAAGGATTTTTACAACAAGAATTTCACCGGCGGATAAAAAAAGTCTTGGCGCGCGGTCGGTGCGCTGATTCGCTGTCCGCCGCCAAGGCCTTGTACAAGGAGAGCTCATCATGGGGATTTTTCTGCAAGGCGGTTTGCCCCCGCTGCCCGGCGCAGGTCCGGATTTCGGTTCGATTGCGTTGAATATGCTGTTTGCGATTTTATGGTCCATCGTCGCGGCAATTGGTTTCGCCGCGGCGATTGCGATTGCGTTTCGCGTCTTGGACGTGTTGACGCCCGGACTGAGCGAGTGGGAAGAATTGAAAAAAGGCAATATGGCGGTTGGCGTTTTGTGGGCGTCCTTTACGCTCGCGGTGGCGATTGTATTGTACGTCGTGCTGGGGAAATAATATTTGATTTGCCTCAAGGAGCATACAACTATGGGAATTTTTCTGCAAGGCGGTTTGCCGCCGCTGCCCGGCGCAGGTCCGGATTTCGGTTCGATTGCGTTGAATATGTTATTTGCCGTGCTGTGGGCGATCGTCGCGGCAGTCGGCTTCGCGGCGGCGATCGCGGTCGGCTTTCGCGTGCTGAATCTGTTGACGCCCGGACTGAATGAGTGGGAAGAATTGAAAAAGGGCAATCTGGCAGTCGGCATTGTGTGGGCGGCCTTTACCATCGCCGTAGCCATTGTCGTCTATGTCGTATTGGCGAAATAATGCGCACGCGTGAGGATTGAAAATAAAAATGAGAGATGTCGGCGCGCGCGCTTGCTTCTCTCATTTTTGTATATGGGCTTGGCTTGGCGAATGGAAACGCTTTGCGTGTGGTGGACGCGGCATGGCGCCGAATTGGAGTGCGTGTGTTGAAACGAATTGTGTACGGAATCGCGCTGCTCGTATTGTGCAGCTTGGGGTTGTCAAACGCGGCGCGCGCGCAGAATCCGAATCCCGCCGATTTGGTTTTTTCCAATCTCGTGACCGCGGGTTTTGACGTGATTGAGGTGGGCGTGCCACGCGACGCGCAAGGCAGCCCAATGACGGATGCGGCGTACGTGCAGATGCAAACCATCACGCTCAATGTGGATGATACTTTTGTGGTGGGGCAGGTTGTCAAAGGTTTTCAGGCGCTCGCGAAATATTATCCGCATACGCGTCAGCGGCTAGTGGTCTTGCGCCATGACCGCTGGCTTTTGATTTTCCAGACGACGCTGGCGGATTGGGACGCGTTGATCGCTAAACGCGTCAAAGGCGCGGATTGGTGGAAGGGCGTCCGCGCTAAAATTCTTTTTTATGACAACGACGCGAAAAAATACGTTACCGCCAAAGATTTCACTACGCAAAATCAAACCACCAAAAATCAGACCAACAAAGATTTTACGGGGCAAGGAGGCAATAATCCACTGCCGCCAGTGAATGACAATCCGAACGCGCAAGCGGAAAATATTTTGCTTGAACCTTCGACGACATTTCTGCCGGCGGACGGCGCGGCGGCGGGTTATTTGATGGCGACGCTGACCGATGCCACGTACGCGGGGCTGCCGGGGCGCGGCGTAAATTTTACGTACGAAGTACGTGGGCAAGATGAAAAGGCATTGGGCATCGCGCAAACTGATCAACTTGGCACGGCGCGCAATAAAATTATTTCGTCGCGCGCATTGGGTTTGGTCTTGCTGCGCGCCAGCGACGCGACGCTGAACGCGTCAACGCAAATTTTGGTGAACGCGCCGCCGGGCCAAGATGTTAAACTCCAAATTCAAGCGGTGAACGATGGTTTAGCGAGTCAAGGATATCGCCAAACGGACGCGGATTATGTTGAGGATACCGGACCGACGGGCAGCGTGGTGGGCATTGCCGTCGCGCAGGCGCGCGCGGTTTCGAGCGCGTTTGACCGCGCGGTCTATTCGCAGTTGTCGCGCATGCTTGGCACCATGCGAACTGTGATGCCCAATGCCGGCTTGTTGTATCCGATTTTGTTGCACGCGGCGGCGGATGGACATACCTATAGACTTTATTTTGTGCTGCGCGCGGATGTATGGGATGCGTATGTGCGCGGCGCGATTAGCGAAAATCAGTTGTGGTCCAATTTCGCGTTTGTGTCGGCGGTGGATGAGAATGGCGTGCGCACATCGGACCGTGATTTCCTTTCCAAGAATTTCACCGGCGCCCCAGCGGCGCGCTATTCCAGCGCGCCGCGCGCGGTCCAAGCCACCTTGACGAATGAAGCATGGGGCGAACAGTTGACGACAGGTTCATTCTTGATTCCGGTGGGCGGCTACGCGGATAACTTTAGCGTATCCGAATTGAGCGGCGAGGCGACAGGATTTACGCTGTACGAATCGCCCGATTACTTTACGCCTTTTTTTACATACACGCGCGGCGACGATGCGGCGTTGAAAAAAATGCGTCTTGAAACGGGGCAATATGTGTTGAGTGTCATTGGCGCGCGCGCCCCCGCCAAGCTTATTTTGAGTTATACCGAACACTTGGGGCGTTGAATATGAAACGATGGTATCGCATTCTTTCTGCGGCGTTGCGCGCGCCGCGTCTATTTTATCTCGGCGTCGCGCTGGGCATTTTGGCTTGGACGACGTTCGGCGCGGTTGCGCGCGCGCAAACCGCATCCGACATATCGCTCGCGGCAGTGCATGTGACGCAGGCGGTGTACGGCGAACCGTTAATTTTGGGCAAAGATACGGTGGTGCGCGCCGTTGTCGGCTACACGGGCGCGGACGCGACAGAGGTGCGCGTGACGGTTGAATTTGACGGCAAGACGTTTGCGGAAACCGCGTTGGCGCAAGGCAAAGAAACGGCGATTGATGTGTTTGTCGGCGCGCCGCAGAATTTCCAGACGCAAACAATCAATGTGCGCGTGGATGCGTTGAATGCCACCGCGGATGTTGACTTGGCTAATAACGCGCAGACGCTTACGCTGCCGATGGTCAAACCGAATGAAACCATTCGCGGTTATTTTTTGCCGGTGGATTGGACCGCCGAACAGCGCGCGCGTTATAATTTCGACACCAAGTTCCCCGAATTTGTTCAGGAGAATCTAAATTTTTTGCGCGGCGTATATCCATTGAGCAAAGAGCAAATTACGTTGGATTACACGCTCGCGCCGCACATGCTCGCGCCGAACGAGAAACGTCTCGTGGATAATCAAGGCGAAACGGACGGACAGGCGATGCACTTGTTGTACGCGACAATCGCGCTGGCGGCGCGGCGATTAAAATCGGATGCTTCGCTCATTGTCGGCGTGCTGCCGCCAGGATGGTATGCCGCGCACGGCAAGCGCGGCGCGTTGGGCATGGCATTGCGCGATGTCAAAGGCGTTGTCACCGGGCAATACGCGCCGACTGACCCGACGACATCGGCGCATGAATTGGCGCACATCTATTGGCTGTACGAAGATTACGATTATGCGATTTCGCCGGGACGCCCTTTTACATGGATTGACCGTTCGGGATATTATGTGCAAGAGCGCGCGCCGCAAGAAATTTCTGACACAAAAAAGATTCCGACGTTTCTCAGTTCGGGCGACCCCGACCAATCATTTTGGGTGGATACGCGCGCGTATGAATATTTGATGGCGCGTTTTACAATCAATGGTAACGGCCAGGTGAGCGAGCCGCTGATTTTGGCGGCGACGATGGCGAATCAAATCGAACCCGATGGAAAGAATTATCCGAGCGATTATGCGGCGGGTTTTCAACGTTTCGACCCCGACCAAACTGTGTACGTTTCCGTCGGCGCGGCGGGAATGCGGGGCGGCGAAACGCTGCAAGCGCGTTGGTATTTTGATAATCAAGAGCTTTTTACCGACAAGCAGACGCTCAACGCGGGCAGCGCGTGGTACGCCTTTGCGCTGCGCGACAAAAGCGGCCTGGCTGATGGCGCGTATCGCGTCGAAATCTATCTGGACGGCAAGCTGGTCAAGACGAGTAAATTTGAAGTGAAAAGCAGTCAATAAGCCGCATGCGGCTTTTTTACAAACCCTATTCAACGTAGTAAAATTATTTTATGCTTCCGCCCGTTATCCTCGATTTGCGCGCGTTGGCTGAATTGGCGACGCGCGGCGTGGAACTCGATTTCGAGCGCCTGCAGCTGTTCGGCGGGTCGCCCATGACCGACGCGCTGGCGTCGCGCGTTTCATTCGGCAATATGGGCGCCGAAACGTTTGTGGTGTATGAAAACGAACGTAAACAACACGCGCTCGGCGTCGTCCAAGCGCGACAGCGTAAAAATCATTCCGAAGCGGATATTACGTTTATTGCGCCCGCGCTGTATCGCAATGCCGACGCGGTGACGACATGGTATCGTTTGTTGGCGGAAGCGGCGCGTGGTTTGGGCGCATTGGGTTGCCAGCGGATTTATGCCACCGTGCCGTACGGAAATGGCGCGGAACAAGTATTTCAACAGGCGGGCTTTGTGACGTTTACGCGCGAGCAAATCTTTTTTCTAGATGCGTCCGGCGTCCGCGCGCTGCGCGCCGCTCAAACGGCAAGCAAATCCGTCTTGGCCATACGCCGTCTGCGAAAACGCGACACGTGGAATGTGCTGCGTTTATACGCGGCGGTGACGCCGCGCCATGTCCAGAGCGCCGAAGCGATGTTGACCACCGAAGGCGTATCGGGCAAACCGGAAGACTGGTGGGAATATTTGAACGGCACCAGTTATCTAATTGAAGACGGCGGAACATTGACCGGTTTGGCGCGGATCACGCGCGGACGTTTAGCGACATGGGTGCGCTTTTATCTGACGCCGCAAGCAGGCGCCTACGCGGCGGACGTGGTGGCGCAAACGATGTCTCTCATTAGCAAAACGCGCACACGGCCCATTTATGTCGCCGTACGCGATTACGAAGGTGGAATTCGCGCGCCGCTAGAAGCCGCCGGTCTGGCGCTTCAGTTGGAGCGCAGCAATATGGTGAAACATACCACTGTGCGCGTGCGTGAACCGCTGCCGTGGCTCGCGCCGGTTTTGGAAACCTCAAAAACGCCTGCCATACATCGGACGCAGCGTGTCCGCGAAAAATAAAAAGGTTGCGGCAAGTCACACGTTACAACGCGCGGCGCGCGAATGATCATTTGCGCGCGCGTCGCGAGCGGTAACCTGTAACTCGAGCTCTGCCACCTGTCTTTTGATGGAACATATACTCACTGATGACCTCCAAGTTTTAATTTCCGTTTTGCCGCCGCATTTAAAAGTGGCGCTCGCCGATATTGGCGAATCGCAAAATTTGCTCGAAATTGTGTTGGACCTCGGGCGGCTGCCTGAAGCGCGTTACACGCACGGCGAAAAAATTTTGGCGGAAACCGAAGTCACCGAAGCCGATATTGATTACATTGTCTCGCGCATCGGCGATTTTTCCGAAGATAATCGCGCGGGCATTCCGCGCACGCTGCATCGCATCTCGGCGATTCGCAATCGCAAAGGACGCGTCGTCGGCTTGACGTGTCGCGTCGGACGCGCCGTGTTTGGCACGATGGACATCATTCGCGATATTGTCGAATCGGGCAAAAGCGTTTTGTTGCTCGGGCGTCCCGGCGTGGGCAAAACGACAATGCTGCGCGAAGCCGCGCGCGTATTGGGCGATACCAAGCGCGTAGTGATTGTGGATACGTCGAATGAAATTGGCGGCGACGGCGATATTCCGCATCCCGCCATCGGCAAAGCGCGGCGGATGCAAGTGCCTAAACCCGCGCTGCAGCACGAGGTCATGATTGAAGCGGTCGAGAATCACATGCCCGAAGTGATTGTGATTGATGAAATCGGACGCGAGCTCGAAGCGGAAGCCGCGCGCACCATCGCCGAGCGCGGCGTGCAGTTGATTGGCACCGCGCACGGTCAAACGCTCGACAATCTTTTGATGAATCCGACGCTGATGGATTTGGTTGGCGGCATTCAGAGCGTTACGCTTTCGGACGAAGAAGCGCGCCGACGCGGCACGCAAAAAAGCATTCTCGAACGCAAAGCGCCGCCGACGTTTGATATTCTCGTCGAAATTCAGGCGCGCAATCGCGTGGCGGCGCATAATGATGTCGCGGCGGCGGTGGATTCCTTTTTGCGTGGACGCCCGTTGTCGCCTGAAATTCGCACGCGCGATGTGGAAACGGGCGCGGTGGATATTCGACGCCCGGAAACGCGCGTGCATCTCGCGCCGCGTCAAGGCGAGCGCGCCACCGCGCGCCGCGAACGCGGCGATGGCAAAATGGGAGAGCGTCCCGCGCATCACGCGCTGCCTGCGCCCGGCGCCGCGCGCAAGCCGATGCGTTTTTACCCGTATGGCGTGAGTCAAGACCGCCTCGAAACCGCCGCCAAAGCGCTGGATGTGCCGATTCGCATTGTGGACGATGTGAACGAAGCCGAAGCGGTTTTGACGCTCAGAAATTATTACAAGAAACGTCCGCCCGCGGTAGTGGACGCCGAGCGCAGCGGAATTCCGGTGTATGTTTTGCGTTCGAATACCATCGCGCAAATGGAAGGAATTCTCGAAGATTTGTTTGGCGTCGCGGTCAAGGATGACCCGCTGTCGCAAGCGCTGCAAGAAACGAATGACGCGATTCAACGCGTTTTGAATGGGACGCATTCTGTCGAACTCGCGCCGCAGAGCGCGTTCATTCGCCGTTTTCAACACGAACGCATTCGCGAAGCGAATCTTTTTTCGCGCTCGCTTGGCAAAGAACCGCGCCGCCGCGTGCGCGTATATGCGTCAGAGGTTGGATAGTTTATAGATGTTCATTACCTTGGAAGGTATGGACGGCAGCGGCAAATCCACACAGGCGCGCTTGTTGGCGGAATTTTTGCGCGCGCAATTTGGCGCTGCCAAGATTGTTTTGACGCGCGAGCCGGGCGGCGCCGCCATCAGCGAACAGATTCGCGGCGTGATTCATTCGCTGCGTAATGATAACATGGCGCCTTTGACCGAATTTTTGTTGTACAACGCGGCGCGCGCGCAAATTGTCGCGGAAGTGATTCGTCCCGCGTTGGCGCAGGATAAAATTGTCTTGTGCGACCGTTACGCCGATTCGACGCTGGCGTATCAGGGTTATGGACGGCAGTTGGATTTGGCGATGGTGCGCGATGTGACGCGTTACGCGACGGGAGGCTTGAAACCGGACCTCACATTTTATTTCGAGCTGGACATTGAAGCGGGTCTGGCGCGGCGCAACCAGGGCCACGCGCGGGGCGAAGAATTGAATCGGATGGATGTGCAGACGCGCGAATTTTACGCGCGGGTCTATAACGGTTACAAACTGTTGCGGCAAGCCGAACCGGCGCGGTGGATTGTCATTGACGGTTCGCGCGCCGTCGAGAGTGTGCAAGCAGACTTGCGCGCGCAGCTGTCGCCGCGTCTGCGCGTGAATCTTTCTAGTTGAAAAATTTTGACGACGCCGACGTTAAAATTTTTCAAACTGTAAAATCCCCTCTGGAGGCAAACTATGAAACTAGTTATTGCAATCGTTCAAAGTGATGACGCGGGCGCGTTGAGCGATGCGCTGCGCGAAGCGAATTTTCAATCCACCCTCGTCAGCAGCACGGGCGGTTTTTTGCGCGAGGGGAATGGCACGCTTTTTATCGGCGTCGAAGATCATCAGGTTGACGCGGCGCTGAAAATTATCAAAGAGAATTGCACCACGCGAACGCAGTTCGTAAATCCGATGCCGCCGGTTATGGAGCCGGGCGAGTTATACATGCCGCCGCCGGTGGAGGTACAAGTCGGCGGCGCGGTGGTGTTTGTGCAAAATATCGAACGATTTGAAAAATTCTAGGCAGCTGATGGCGAGTAGCTAACACTTTTGAGAAACTGCCCATGTGAGTAACAATCTGGTGCGGTCATCACACCAAACCAAAGAGGACTCCCATGAGCAACAGTTCCATATTATATGCGCGGTTGTTTAAAGTTTTGCGCGCGGACCATCCTGAAATTCGGATCACCCGAATCGCCAATTGGGTCTGGGTGGTGGTCGGGCTGATTCAAGCGCACTCGGTGCATTTGAGTCAAATCGCCCAACATATTCCCAGTGAAGCGCAAGCGGCAGGACGACTGGCCCAAGTGCGGCGTTGGCTGGCGAACAAATTTATTAACGTCGAAACGTTTTACGAACCGTTGATGCAAACAGTGTTACAACAATGGGCAAGCAAGCCGGTCTTTATCATTCTAGATGGCTGTGCCGTCAATCACAAAGCGCTGCAATTTTTTCGGCTCTCGCTGTCGCATTGCTTTCGCGCCCTCCCGTTGGCGTGGCTCGTGGTCGAAGGCACAGGGTTGATTCAGATGGAAGCCTGTGCCGAATTGTTGGCGCAGGTCGCACGCTTGTTGGCATTGACTAGTTCTGTAACCTTCTTGGCGGATCGCGGCTTTCGGGACACCGATTGGGCTGAAAAATGCCTTGCATTCGGCTGGAATTATCTGATTCGCATGGCGAACAATACCTACGTCACCTTGCCCGATGGCCGTTGTGTGAGCATCCACTTCGATCAAACCATTCCGCCTTGAACCCGTCTGGCGAAAGTGTTAGCTACTCAGGCAGCTGATGGCGGATTGCCGATAACAAATGGTAAGGTGCGCATACTTTGCGTATTGTTGCTTCCGATAGACAAGAAAGGAGGAAACCGAGCAGAGAGCTTCGTCAACTGGGATTCGGTGGCTTATTTGTACACGGAGGATTTTGTGGATGATGCAAAACACAAAACACAAAACACAAAACACAAAACACAAAATGATGCCTTCTTGTTACGGATTGATTTGGTGGCGCGGCGAGTCTCGCGGGGGGAGAAAGAAATAGAGTTGACACGCTTGGAATATGAGATGTTGATTTATTTGGCGAGGCGTGCGGGGAAGGTAGTGCCATACCAAGAACTATGGCGCGAGGTTTGGAAGCACAAGACGGCGTTGGGTGAAAGTGAACAACGAACGGTGCGGCAGGTAATCAAGCGTCTTAGACACAAATTGGATGAAACATGGGAAACGCCGCACGTGTTGGAACTTGTACGAAATGTAGGATGTCGGTGCGTTGAGAAATATGTGGTGATAGTTGGATGAAGAAAGAAGGGCGGTAGAAAATTTTCTACCGCCCTTCTTGTTTGCAAGATGAGGAAATTTGTACCGAATTTGTACCGAGATTTTAAAGAGGGAACGGTTAGAGTGCATTACAATGTCGTAGAACATAGGCAATGGCCAGTGGTTTCTGGAGGCAACAGGATGAATACATCGCTTCTTAGCAGGTTATCTGATCTTTTGCCGAACCATCGTCTACGTATTTGTGTTCTTGCCTCTCTATTTCTCTTGCTCTTGCAGAGCGCAGCCAATCCTACGAGTATATTTGCCGCGCCCCAGTTGGATCCGGAGGCCGCACCAAAATATACTTCCAGCCGTTACGTTGGCACAACATCCTACAACGTACATCTGAATTGGGGATACCAGCTTGGCGATGCTGTAACAGCAGGCACAGCACCTTTGAATTCTGTAGTTGTCATGGACTATGGATCGCCCACATGGAATGGGCAAAACTGTATTAACTACTGTTATGGAACGGGCATTTTTGCGCCAAATGGTCAAAGACCATTTGCTACTACCGATGCAATAGCACACGCAATCACAGGGTTCATGGATGGTTTTTGGACTAATAGTCCTGCTAATGCCCGTGTAACAATCGTAGTCGGGACAAATAATGCACCACTGTTGAACAATAATCTTGATATGTACACTCACGGGCAGGAATGGGCGCGAATGATAAAGAACCTGAATTTGTATATCGATGATCCTACTTTACCATATCGTAGCAAGGAATCAGTCGTTGGGGGGAACAACATCGAGGTTCTTTATAACACACCAACAGAAACAAGAGAGTGGGTAGATGGGTTTGCCCAATTCAATGCAGGTACATACACTCTTTTTTACTACGATTTTGGAAATTGCCCTGGATGTAAAAATCCGCCAGTATCCTTGAGTAATGGTTGGACCGAAGATGACGTTCTATATGTTGCTTGGCTTGCAAGTCCTGCTTGGCCCTTACCCGAAATTTATAATACCAATGGGAAAAATGCGAATCAATGGGAAGCGCTCAACCTATACAATGTTGGTGCTGGACGGGCTAAAATGGCATTTAGAGGATCATTCACACAATATCAAGCTTGTCAACAAGTAGCGGGAACTACCCATGCGTGCCCAGCAACCACTAAGAATACTCCTGCAAGCGGCTGGACTCAATTAAAGACCGCGCTCGACAGCGATCCTCGAACGAGCCAAAGCTTGCGTTGGTCAACTGACATTATGTGGCAATATCCATAGAAGGAGTAAGTATGTTCTTTCCAAGAAAGAGATTCATTCTCACTCTCATATGTGCCACTGTGGTTGTTCTGGTGGGTTCGATTTTTTTTGCCCTGCATGCCCGAGGCGATGATCCTGAGCCCGATGACCTTCCACCCTATAAAGCAACTGGTGTAGCCAAAGAGGCGCAGTTGCGCGGAACGGCTGTCGCAGAACTGACTGCGATCCCACACCCAAAAGCCCGTCCGCTCAAGACAGACCAACCCGAACCTGTACTTGTCTTGGGAGAAACACCCATTGCTAATGGCGTCCTTGTCCAACAGACTGAGACGCAATTTATTCAGGCAGGAATCAAGATTCGCAATTCATGGTATCAGTGGAAAGCGAAAACTATTATTCGGATTTATGCGGGAAGTTATATCAAAGAACTAGATGACGGCAGAGTCGACACTTCGCAAGGAGTTCTCGTACGTCGAGAGTGGACAAATGGGGAACCGAGCGGTGATCAGGTCTACTTGACTCCGATCAAAGCAGGTCCGGTCTCAATTATCGAAGGAAAAGAAGAATATCTAATCCTCGAATCCGAGGATGGTAGCAACTTTATTTTCAACGTAGAAACCGGTGAATTAGTACAACAAAAGCAATCAAGTAGTTCTAAATAAACTTTGATCGTGCCACTTGCACGATTTTTTTTGCGAGATGCAGAAACGCGAATTTCTATATCCCCACTTCTCCCATACCATTCATCTCCCCCTCGTCGCCCATGCCGCCCATTTCGGGCATCGTCTTTTCGATCTCTTCGGGACTCTCGCCCGCTTCGAGACGTCCCACCATTTCATCAAATTCGGGGCCCATCTCTTCGCCCATCTCGCCGCTCATCTTTTTCATAAAGCGCGCCATGCTCTTGGGGTCGTTCTCGTCTACATCGCCGAACGCGGACGGGTCCGCCATCGCGTCCATGCGCGCCTCTTCGGATTTCATCGTCGCAAAACGCGAGACGAGGCGCGCTAGATTTTCACTGTCGCAATGCGGACAATGCGGCGTATCGTTTTGCGCGGCGGCGAGTGTGCGAAAAAAAATGCTGACGCGGCGTTTGCAATTGCCGCAGCGATATTCGTAAATAGGCATGCGCGACCTCGAATTGGTGATTTATGCTTTCCGAAAGGTTTGTTCGGACAGCGCAATTATAATCAACACAAAAGGGACGCGCAAAATTATGCGTTGGCGCGTGTAATGCGGAGAGTAGGGCTGGCACAAAGTCGCGCAAACTGTCATTTCGAGCGGAGGCGAGAAATCTCGACCTTGCGCGTCAAACGAGATTTCTCATTGCATTCGAAATG